>JAYEKW010000036.1:0-11465 GCA_034716895.1 Candidatus Neomarinimicrobiota bacterium | reverse complement strand
TGGAAAGCCGGTGTGATCAATGAGCATCGGATGGCTAGAGCAATGCTGAGCTTTTATCATGGCCGGGAACTCCAGCCATTCGCCGAGAGTGCAGACGAATTCTATCGGGAATATCTGCAACCCAATCTATCAAGGGTCGCTGTAGAAAAATTACGCTGGCACCAGGAGCAGGGACATCAAACAGTACTGGTTACCGGTTCCATTGATTACTATCTAAAGCCGGTTATGAAAGATCTCAGTATAGATCATTTGCTTTGCACTCACTTGGAAATTGGCTCAGATGGCCTACTCACAGGAAAATCACTTGGTTCGGTCTGTGTGGGTAAAACTAAAGTTGAGTTCATCCAGGAATTGGCCCTTGAGCAAAAGTTGGACCTTTCCCAGTCCTATGCTTACGGAAATTCCGATCTGGATATCCCCATGCTGGAACAAGTTGGTCATCCGGTCATTGTTAATCCTAATTCAAAACTTGCCAAACATGCCAGACAAGTCAATTGGCCGCTATTATGAGCTTAGTGTTGGGTTGCAGTCAGGTAAGCGAAAAGACTTTTCTACTCGCTCACTCTCAAGCAATGCCGCGAACCATGCTGCGTTATGCCATTGAAAAATTTCCGGAAAAACGTCGGCAGGAATATTTAAAGGGGACAGCTTAAAATGAATAAAGTTCCAGCAAAAGCAGTCAGGGTTCTACTGGGATTGGTACTTGCGACCAGTCTATTTGCGTTTATAGATGAAGAAAAACCCTGTGGGCATGCGCATAGGGAAGGTTTTCAACGTGATATGTCACCCACAATTGAACAACAGAAGATCGACATCAGCTACTATGCTCTGACACTCGATCTGGATATAGCTGCAACCTCTGTGACCAATGAATTCCTGGTTGAATTTATGGTGGTTGACACCAGTCTGGAAGTCATCGAACTGGACTATTCCACCGATAATCCCGGCGTGGGGAATATCACCGTAACCAATGTTCTACTGGATGATGATTCAGTTTTCTTTTATCATAGCAATGACCTGCTCCAAATCCCCATATCAGCCAATCTGGAACCTGGGCAACGCATTTCGGTGAGAATATTTTCTGAGTCTGGACCGGCCGTAAATCACGATAATCAGGGATTTAACTGGGACTATGAGAACGGTCAGCGCGCCATCTGGACAAACTCCCAGCCCTATGATGCCCGGGACTGGTGGCCTTCAGTGGATTATCCCCGAGATAAAGCCGATTCAGTGGATATCAGGGTCACTTTAGCCGACTATATGATAGTGGCTTCAAATGGTCGTCTTATTTCCACTCTGGAAAATGAAGACAACACCAGAACCTGGCACTGGCATGTGGGACATCCGATTGCAACCTACCTGGTTTCTCTCTCTATCTACCAATTCTATGAGTGGGGTGATGTTTATATCGATGCAAATAACGATACGCTGCCGATACAGTTCTATACTTATAGTCATCCCGACGCACCTGATCCATCCTATATGACCACCAACTATCGCATGTTACCAGAAATGATCACTCTGTACGCTGAGCAATTTGGTCCTTATCCTTTTATGGATGAAAAATATGGTCATGCAGAATGGGGTGAGAGTTATGGGATGGAGCACCAAACCCTGACCTCCATGGGAAATCCAACTGAACGACGAGTTGCGCATGAGTTGGCTCACATGTGGTATGGAGACATGATCACTTGCTACAGTTATCACCATATCTGGCTCAATGAAGGCTTTGCACGTTATGCAGAAGCCCTGTGGTGGGAGCATCATTATGGTCCGGCAGGTTACCGGGAAAAAATGGAAGCGTTTGAATATTACGGTGGTGGTACCATTTACGTGGAAGACCCTGAAACAGAATCCATCTTTGGACTGAGTCTTTCTTATAATAAACCAGCCTGGGTGCTGCACATGCTGCGTCACATGGTTGGAGATGACACCTTTTTTGACATACTACAAACCTATGCTGCTGATCCTGAATTCAAGTATAAAACAGCCACAACAGAGCAGTTTCAAATGGTCTGTGAAGAAGTGAGTGGACTTGATCTGAACAATTATTTTCAGCAGTGGATCTATGGTTCTGGTTATCCGCACTACCGCGCCTACCGTGCTCAGACGGGCGAGGATCTGCTGGTTCAAACCATTCAGTCAGGGATAACGTTTGATATGCCGGTTGATTTCAGGATCACCACAACTGGATCTGTTATTGATACCGTGTTAAGGATCAACGAACAGTTCATGACCTTCCATATTGAAATTCCGCCAGGAGAAATAGTTACCGATCTGGTCATGGATCCCAATGGCTGGATCCTAAAAAGTACAGATTATGTGGTTGGGTTGGTGGAGGATAAAAAAGTCGGTCCTGAGAAATTCCAATTGGGTCCTAATTATCCCAACCCCTTTAACCCCATGACAATCATCCCATACCATTTGGATGAAGCCGGTTTGGTTCAGATGACTATCGTTGATACCAGAGGCCAGCAAGTTATAGAACTGATCAATGAACGAAAAACAGCCGGTCAGTATTTAATATCATGGGGCAGTCTTGATCAAAACGGGATGGCCGTGGAAGCCGGAGTTTATTTTTGCAGACTCCAAACTGGAGCCCAGTCTGCTATTCAGAAGTTACTTTTGATAAAATAAAGGGATGTCCCACCCCACATGGATATTTGCAATTTTTGTTGAGGTCGCGTTGGGTTTACAGAATTGCACAAAGTTTATCGACATTATCCTGTTCACCAAAGATCAGTAACTGATCAGATGATAAAAGCTTGTCATTCACATCCGGGATGAGATCCTTTTCCTCACCATCTTTGGAGCGACGAACCAGGAGAATATCCACACCATAGGATTGTCGGACATTGAGTGAACGCAGGGATTGATTCACAAAAGTTGAAGGAGCATTAATTCGGGCAATGAAAAATCCTGGAAGTACTTCGGATTTTTCGTGGTATTGCCTTTGAATAAATTTCATGGAGTGAGCCACTGCTTTGGCTGATTCAGTATGGATCAAGAGTTCTTGATATTGATGGACAATGGCTGAACGTTCTACCTCACCATTTAACATGAGATCATCATCCACAACCGGCATGGCTTCTAAATCCATTTCAATCATCTTGCGTAAAATCTCATGGACTGGAGTCGTGTCTGAAATAATCTCGAATTGACGATTCATTATGTCCTTTACCGTGGCATTCTCAGGTATTTCTTCATGATGGTTCAGATAACGCCGCATGGCAGAATGAGTAATGATCCCGCTTAATCGCTTATTCTCATCTTTCACATAAAAGTTGGAAGCAGAGCTGACTGAAATTTTTTCCAACAAACCCTGAAGGGTCATATCTTCAGGAACGGTAGCTACAATTTTCTTCTTGAGAGCAGGAACGCTGATCTTATCAAGCACATTAATATCTTTTCCGCCAAAAATATCAATCCCCCGCCGGATCAGTTTCAGGGTGTAGATGTTAGAACCATCCAGTAATCGTGATGAAATGACCATGGCGATAATACTGGTAATCATCAGAGGTAAAATTACAGAATATTCAGTGGTCATTTCAAAGATGATCAGCACCGCAGTGACTGGTGCATGGGTCGTAGCCGCAACCATGGCAGCCATTCCCACCAGAGCATACGCACCACTACTAGCTGTGAGCTCAGGGAATAGACCATGAATAACAATACCAAAGGCACCGCCCAACATGGATCCGATAAAAAGTGAGGGTGCAAAAACACCACCCGAGGCTCCAAATCCCATAGAAAGACTGGTGGCAAATATTTTGGCCAATACCAATCCAGCTGCAATAACAAAACCAAGGTGTCCGCTGAGGACTGATTCCATGGTTTCGTAACCGACCCCAAGGATCTGTGGCAGATAAACAGCTACTCCTCCCAGCAAGGCGCCACCGAGGAGACCTTTGATAGCCACAGGAGCTTTCCAGGCATCAAACAGATCTTCAGTTTTATAGAGGGAGCGTACAAATAACCAACCAATGATCCCAGTGATCACCCCCAGAATGATATAGAAAATAATCTCAACTGGCGAATGCAAGGTGTAGGTCGGTGGCACGAATGCCGGAAAATCACCATACAAACCGCGACTGATAACCGTCCCGAAAACTGAGGCAATGATAATGGGTCCAATGGCTGCAGCACTAAAATCGCCCAGGATCACTTCTGAGGCGAAAATAGCTCCGGCAATGGGTGCATTAAAAGTAGCTGCAATTCCTGCTGCTGCCCCACAGCCGATAAAGGTCTTCATGCGTCTTATCGAAACTTGAAACAGTTGTCCTATGGTCGAACCAAAAGCTGAACCGATCTGGACAATCGGACCCTCACGACCCACAGAAGCACCTGAGGCAATGGACATGGCCGAGGCAAACGCTTTGATCACCACCACCCGCATCCGGATAAAGCCATTCTGGGTGGCTACAGCATTCATAACCTCAGGAACCCCGTGTCCTTTAGCTTCAGGAGCAAATCGTTGAACGCTCCAGGCGACCAAAGCACCACCAAAAGCAGGAATGCCAATTTTAAGATAGATCGGGGCCGCAATAACCACATCAATGAGGGCTCCTTCACCCCATAAACCATGTCTAAAAGAATCAATCAAGGTTCTGAAACCAGCGGAGATCACCCCGGCGAATACCCCGATGAGCATGGCCATAATCATGACAAAAAGCTGGTCAAATGATTTAATTTTAAATAAGATATTCTGAAGCCAGACATAACGAGCTCGGCGTTGATTGAGTTGTCGGCGTAGTTTTTTGATCTGGGCTTTGTCAGGAGCAGTGTTCATGGAACTTTGAATTTCCTTTCTGAAACTCAAACAGAGCAATACAGGTAAATAATCTCTGCTAATTAAGCCAAGGGGGTCCGTTTTGCAAGGCTGGAGCTGGATTATTAAGAATTACTTAATGAGCGATTTATCTTTAGTCAGGAGTCACTAGAAACTAACTTCAGCACTCAAGCAAGGAGGCGCTTATGAAAGCAATTCTTTCGAGTCTGCTCCTGTTCGTTTTTTTTATTGGATTAACGGCGCAGGAAACAGATTCACTCAAAAACCAATCATTATATCGACAAGCCTGGGACACAGCTATGATTGATGGTAAGATCACAGATGAAGAACGAGCGCTTATGAATATCCTGGTTGAGTCACTGGTGCTGGCAGTGGACAGTAGTCAGGTCTGGGAAACGCAGTGGAACTATAAGATCCCTCGGTCCCTGGATCAATCTGGGCGTTGGCCGCTGGTAATGCAGAACATCGCTATCGGGGCTGGACTGTATGGCTGGGGTATTCCATACGTCCTCCATGCCGATGATGATCGTTGGTATGTCGGCGGGGTAATGGTGTCTGCCGGAGGTGCTTTTTACCTGACCTACAAATACACCAGGGAAATGGACGTTTCCCACGCTCGCACTCAGATGATGCGCTATGGTGAATTACTGGGGCTACGCGTTGGTCAAGGTATAAATAGTATTCTGAAGCTGGATTCAGGTCTTGATGAATCCCAGGAGGATGAAGAAGATCGCGATCCGGAAACCCTGTGGGTGTGGACCCTCATGGCCTCTGTACCTGCCGGTCACTATGCTGGCGAATATTTGTTTGAAAAGGTTGACCCAACCAATGGACAAGCCTGGGTATGGTCCTTATGGACCGGTATTTCTGGTATGACAGCGAGGCAACTATACAGTGCGATCGGTGGGCGACCCGATGAACCTGATGAATTAATGGAACCGGATTGGGATTCTCCTTCTTTTGACATGAACCAATACGAATTAGATTTGCAAATGTTTGAAGAGGAAATGGAAAGGCATGATGAAGAAATGGAAAAATGGGAAAAACCATTAGCTATTGTTGAATTAGTCGCCTATCCAGTTGGAGCAGTTATTGGCCATTCTTTAGTTAAAAACAAGCAGTATAGTTTTGGGGATGCCATGATGCTGATGCAGGGTTGGAGCTTTGGATATATGAACACAATGATGCTTCAATCTATTTTCTTTGAGGATGGTGATCCGGACATGTTTGTTTTGATGTCATCTCTGGGAGCAATAGGTTCTACTTTCGCTTATGATCGGTGGATTAAGAATGATGACTTCAGTTTTGGACAAGCGACCCTCATGTTCTTGGGTTCTACTTCAGGAACGGCCTTTGGGTTTGGGACCGGGATTCTCTTAGATGTAAGAGACAGGGAGTCCCTGTTGACTTTGGCTCTAGCTGGTTACGGAGCGGGAACCTATCTGACCCGCCAGATTCTTGATGTAAAAGCTGATGGATCACTGACACATGAGACGTCAAACAGGATATCTCTGACCCCAACAGCATTGCCAGTATTGGGCTCTGACCAACGAGTGACCCTGATTCCGGGACTTAATCTTAGGGTTAGCTTTAAATAGTAAATCCCGACAGCTAGAAGGTATTAATTTTAAGGTAGAGACGTAGTTTGCTGCGTCTCTGCCCATTTCAACTATATTAAGAATGATGTTGAATGATTAACCCGCAACCTTACACCAATAACCCCAGGGCAATTGTACATCTGGATCTGGATGCCTTTTTCTGCTCAGTGGAGGTGCTGCGAGATCCATCATTGAAGGGTAAGCCGGTTGTAGTCGGCGGCAAAAGCGAGAAGAGAGGTGTTGTGGCAGCGGCTTCTTACCCGGCCCGGAAATTTGGAATTCACTCAGCCATGCCCATGATCGAGGCTTCCCGCCGCTGCAGGGAGCTTATTGTTATTTCTTCCCAACACAGCATGTACCGTATGTACTCAAAAGTTATCATGGGGATTCTGCGAGCGGAATCACCCATCATTCAACAGGTCAGTATTGATGAAGCCTAGCTGGATAAACAGCCACATTGACCAAAGGGAACCCTGAAAAGTTTTCATTAATTGAGGAAATATAATAGTTGATAAATAGCAACTAGTAATTATTATTACTTCGTATGACCAATCGATTCCTACCTTTTCGAATTTATCATTTTTATCGCGATGGATTTAGACGGATGACCCTGGGTCGTTCCTTGTGGAAGATCATTATTGTCAAGCTGGTTATTATGTTCGCAATTCTGAAGGTATTTTTCTTCCCAAACTTTCTCAAAAGTAATTTTAGTACTGATGAAGCAAGAGCTGATCATGTCTTGCAAGAACTTACGATTAAACAAATTAGCATAAATAATCTAGAATAGGAGTTGTTCATGGTTGAAGCCATAGATATTGGCATGGTGAATTGGGCACGAGCCCTGTTTGCTTTAACTGCAATGTATCACTGGATTTTTGTACCCTTAACCCTGGGGCTTTCTTGGATCATCGCGTTTTATGAAACAATTTACTACCGTACTGGTGATGAATCCTGGTCCCGCTTGACCAAGTTCTGGATGAAACTTTTCGGGATAAATTTCGCCATTGGCGTTGCCACCGGAATTATCCTGGAATTTGAGTTTGGTACAAACTGGTCCAACTATTCCTGGATGGTAGGAGATATTTTTGGTGCCCCCCTTGCTATAGAGGGAATTGCAGCGTTTTTTCTGGAATCTACCTTTTTTGCCGTCATGTTTTTTGGCTGGAACCGGGTTTCTAAAAAATTCCATTTGTTTTCAACATATATGGTAGCTGTGGGATCGAATTTATCCGCTCTCTGGATTTTGGTAGCCAACGCCTGGATGCAACATCCAGTAGGTATGGTTTTTAACCCGGATACTGCTAGATTCGAAATGCAGGATATCATGGCTGTGATCCTGTCACCAATTGCAGTGTCAAAATTCACCCACACAACCAGTTCCAGCTTTGTTATGGCCTCGCTTTTTGTGATCTCGATTTCTTCCTGGTACTTGTTCAAACAGAGACACCAGCTTCTGGCAAAACGATCTATTGTGGTTGCTGCCACCTTTGGTATTGTCGCCTCGCTTTTTGTTGGATTTTCCGGGGATGAAGCAGCCTATGAGGATGCCAAGCATCAACCCATGAAGTTGGCTGCTTTTGAGGGTCACTTTGAGGGTGACAGTCCATCTGGATTAGTGGCTTTGGGCATCGTCAATACGAAGAAACAGCCAGGTGATGATCTTCAATCTTTTCACTTCAAACTAAAGATACCCGGGATGCTTTCGATCCTGGCTCAACGCTCCACGACAGGGTATGTCGCAGGGATCAATGATCTGGTTTATGGGAATGAGGCTGAAGGAGTCATGGGGGTTGAACAAAAAATCCCCCTGGGTAAAATTGCAGTTCAAAGCTTGGCAGATTACAAGGCTGCTCAAAAAAGTGGAGATGAAGCTGCTGCTGCCAACGCACTGCAAACCTTTCGAGAAAACGAGGCATATTTTGGCTATGGATTTTTAGAAAAACCGGAAGATTCTGTTCCAAATGTAGGAATCATGTTCTACAGCTTTCACATTATGGTGATCTTAGCAGGCCTGTTTATAATTGTTTTTGCTCTGTTCCTCTTCTTTGTCTACAAAGGGAACATCGAGCATCTTAAATGGCTCCTCATGGCAGGCCTGCCCATGTTCTTTCTGGGGATCATTGCACAGGAAGCAGGTTGGGTTGTGGCAGAAGTTGGCCGTCAGCCCTGGGCCATTCAGGATATGTTGCCGGTTAGTATTGCCAGAACCAATCTGGACTCTGGCACAGTAGCGACCACCTTCTTCATGTTTGTGGCGCTCTTCACAGCCCTGCTTATTGCCGAAGTGAAAATCATGATCACACAGATCAAAAAAGGTCCGGAGGAAGTAAAATGATAGAAAATTTGGAACTGGCGACCTTACAAGAAATCTGGTGGATTCTTATAGCTACACTGGGTGCAGTATTTCTGTTTTTAAACTTTGTCCAAGGAGGACAAACCTTATTATTTGATGTAGCTAAAACAGAAGACGAAAAGACCCTGATCGTGAATTCACTGGGTCGCAAATGGGAATTGACTTTTACTACCCTGGTCACATTTGGGGGAGCAATTTTTGCGTCCTTCCCGAAACTTTATTCCACCAGTTTTGGTGGTGCCTACTGGGTCTGGACCATCATTTTATTCTCGTTTATCATTCAAGCTGTGAGTTATGAGTACCGTAAAAAACCCAATAATTTCCTGGGGCAAAAAGGCTATGAGAGTTTCCTGCTGATCAATGGCGTAGTGGGTGTGCTTTTGATTGGTGCTGCCGTGGGAACTTTCTTCACCGGGGCAAATTTTAAGCTAAATGAGTATAACTTTGTGACTTGGACCCACTCATTAAGGGGTCTGGAAGCAGCCTTCAATTATTTCAATCTGAGTTTGGGTTTGTTCCTGGTTTTTAATGCCCGGGTTCTGGGAGCCCAATATCTGTTGAACAATCTTGATTTCAACTCTGTTCCTGAACTGGAAGATCGTTTAAGAAAATCAACGTTTATGAATTTCCTGATCGAGTTGGTCTTTCTGCTGGTTGTTCTGGTCAGTTTGCTTGTTATGTCCGGATATGGTGTTGCAGAGAACGGTCAGATCGAGTTGATGTCCTATAAATTTGCAGGTAATCTGATCGCCAATCCACTAAATATCATTTTGCTTCTCATTGGTTTGGGACTGGTGATCTGGAGTGTCTATATCACTAAATTCAAGGATGCTAACAATGGGATCTGGTTTGGTGGTACAGGAACGGTTTTAGTTGGGTTGGTCGTTTTCTTTCTGGTGGGATTTAACAACTCCTGTATTTATCCAAGTCTGACTCACCCGCAAACCAGTCTGACAATTTACAATGCATCATCCACACACTATACCTTGACCGTTATGACTTATGTCGCCTTTCTAATTCCATTTGTGATTGCTTATGTTGCCTATGTATGGAGAGCGATGGACCTTAGAAAACTATCCCTGGATGATCTAAAAGAGAAAGCGTATTAATATGAACAGTATTCTCCTGATCTCATGGATTGTCGTGATCGTCGCATCTTATAAAATTGCCGTCTTTTTGCTAAAGAAGATAGATCTCTATTAGTAACTAGATCTCCGCAAATCCTGGCTTCCTTGGGCCCCGTTGAATCCAGCGGGGTCACGCCAGGTGACGAACAGGCGCAGGCAGGCGGCGATCTCAAAATTGCCACCAAACTTGGAGATTTATCCATTGTAGCAGATGCGCAGATGGATTGCCACCCCTCTATGTCTTCCATACGCCGTGGCAAGCAGTCCTTACAGTCCTCGCAAAGACAAATGAGGACACACTGACAGAATTACTTGGAACGCGCAAATGAAACGGAATATGGTATAACCTCTGTATATCTAAAACAATCAACCAGATGGTCATTTACCATACCGACTGCCTGCATGTGGGCATACATGACAATGGTTCCAAGAAACTTGAAGCCCCGCTTTTTTAGGTCTTTGGCAATCCTGTCTGATAGGGGTGTGCTCGCAGGGATTTCGTCTAAAGTCTTACACTTATTTGAAAGAGGCTTTCCGTTTGTATAATTCCAGAAATAGTTACAGAAACTACCGAACTCTTCAATGACCTCAAGGTATCTTTGAGCATTATTGATGGCCGCCCGAATCTTGAGTTGGTTACGAACGATACCTTTGTCCAACAATAATTCCTGGACCTTTTCTTCATCGAAAAGGGCTACTTTATTATAATCAAACTGAGCAAAATCCTTCCGGAAATTTTCACGCTTATTGAGGATAATTTCCCAACTCAATCCAGCCTGGAATGATTCCAGCACGAGAAACTCAAACATTTTGATATCATCATGAACAGGAACGCCCCATTCTTCATCATGATATTTCAGATAGGTCGGTTTGTTCAGCGGCACCCAGCCACAGCGGTTTGGCAGCTCATTCATTCTTTCATGCTCCAGAATGCAATTTTGCTAATACTTCCTCAGGTTTTACGGGTAGATGCTTAATGCGCACTCCCACTGCATTATAGATTGCATTGGTTACAGCAGGTGCCGGGGCACTGGTGGGAATTTCTGCCACCGCTTTGGCACCATAAGGTCCAGTCGGTTCATGTGAATCAGCAAAACGAATCACCATTTCAGGCATATCCTTAGCGGTGTAGATATGATAACTGTTAAAATCCAGATTCAACATGCGACCCTTGTCATCAAAAGGCATGAATTCCGTAAGTGCCATTCCAAGACTTTGAGGAATGGCTCCTTCCACCTGGCCTTCAGCCATTTTTGGATTGATGATTTCCCCAGCATCTGTTACGGAAACCACTCGGGTTACCCGGGTCGTTCCAGTAAGTGTATCAACTTCAACCTGAGCAAATGTTGCATTGAAAGGTGGAGGTGAATCATAGCTTAAATGGGAAGCAGAACCCATGATCTGCAGCTGTTCGTCGGTGTAAAAGCTTTTCGTACAGATGTCAGTGTAGGAAATCTTTTGACCATCCGGCGCAACCACATCGGTATTGACAATTTCAGCGTCCTCAACCTGAAGCAGCTTTCTTCCTTGATCCAGAATCATGGATTTACACTGTTCTGCTGCTTTCAAAACAGCTGTTCCTGAGATGTAGGTGGTGC
>JAYEKW010000035.1 GCA_034716895.1 Candidatus Neomarinimicrobiota bacterium | reverse complement strand
GCCTTTCTGGTGCTCTTCACCTATTTTATCCCCATCGGTTTGTGGATCAGCGCTGCTGCTGCCCAAGTTTATGTTGGTTTGTTGACCCTGGTTGGTATGCGACTGAGAAGGATCCCACCACCCCTGATCATCAATTCGCTGGTAAGTGCCAGTAAGGCTGGTTTGAAGCTTACGACAGATAATTTGGAAGCTCATTATCTGGCAGGTGGTGATGTGAGTAAGGTTGTGCTTGCGCTTATCGCAGCCGATAAAGCAAATATTGAACTTGAGTTTCAGCGTGCAGCCGCTATTGATCTGGCAGGCCGTGATGTTCTTGATGCAGTAAAAATGAGTGTGAACCCCCGGGTGATCGAAACCCCTCGTGTAT
Organism: Candidatus Neomarinimicrobiota bacterium; assembly: GCA_034716895.1. Lineage (NCBI taxonomy): Bacteria > Pseudomonadati > Fidelibacterota > Fidelibacterota bacterium. The sequence goes on along the minus strand of JAYEKW010000035.1, from coordinate 19,112 downwards.
CAGCTATTGCCAAGGATGGAATTCAGCTATTTTCAGTGGCAAAAGTTACGGTCAGGGCAAATATTGAGCGTCTTATAGGTGGTGCAGGTGAGGAAACTATACTGGCTCGAGTAGGTGAGGGCATAGTTAGCTCTATTGGATCATCGCTTTCCCACAAAATTGTTCTGGAGAACCCGGATATTATATCGAAAAACGTTTTGGCGAAGGGTCTTGATGCTGGTACCGCTTTCGAACTGCTCTCTATTGATATTGCCGATGTAGATGTCGGTAAAAATATTGGTGCTACGCTGCAGATGGATCAGGCTGAAGCTGACAAAAATATTGCCCAGGCTATAGCTGAGAAACGTCGGGCTATGGCTGTGGCAGCTGAGCAGGAAATGAAGGCCAGGGTTGTGGAAATGCAATCCAAGGTTGTGGAAGCCGAAGCAGAGGTTCCAAAAGCCATGGCAGAAGCTTTCCGTCAGGGAAATCTGGGAATTTTGGATTATTATCGCATGGATAATATCCAGGCCGATACTTCCATGCGGAAGAAAATTTCTGGATCTGACAAAGATAATAAGCAATAGGATCTGAGAAAATGGACAATATAGGTCCAATAGCTCTCTTCATTCTGTATATGGCGATCTCCGCCTGGGCCAAAAAGAACAAGGCTCAGCGGAGAGCTGCCCAGGAGTCTGCTCCTAAGGTGGAAACGTCTTCTCCTAAAGAGCCCACCTTCATGGGCGGTATTTTTGAGCAGCTAAAAAATGAACTGCTCGAAACCCAAAAAGACCCCCAGATTATTCCATATGTAGAGCCTGTGAGTGAACCAGAGGTGGAGCTTGTGAGTGATGATCCACCTCCTCAATTTGAGGAAGGGTCACCATCATTCCACCGAGATTCTGAACGCACAAAAGTATCATCAGTAGCTGAAACAGGTGGTGTTGCAGTAAGCCCCCTGGAGACTTTGCTGGAGCCTTACTCGAAGATCGAGCAGGGGATTCTCCTGCATGAGATCCTGGGGAAACCCCGAGCTTATCAGGATAATGAGGAGTGGTTTCACAGGAGTTGAGTGTAGATCGAAAATGGTATAAAAAGAGGCTGTCTCAGAAAAAGATGCGGAAGTTGGGGTGTTGTTATGAAGTGTAACTGGTATTAGTCACTTATGATCAATCCATTACGCATGCTGGGACATAAAGCCATTGGCTTAATTGCCAATATTGGATCAATCATTGTCCTCCTATTTCAGGTGCTCAAGTATGTGAGATATTTTCATCAGGATCGAGCTTTATACATCAATCAATTCTACATGCTTGGTGTGAAAGCTTTACCGCTAGTTGCGGTTATCAGTATTTTCGCAGGAGCGGTTTCCGGGTGGCAAGGTGCGTATCAATTGGAGGATACCTTGCCAGCCATGTTTTTTGGTCAAATTGTCGCTGTAGGATTTCTGGCAGAAATGGGACCGGTCCTGACAGCCCTTGTTCTGGCTGGCAGAAATGGTTCGTCTATTGGAGCAGAACTTGCTACGATGAGAGTCACCGAACAAATTGATGCCCTGGAAGTGATGGCTATCAATCCGGTTAGACACTTAGTGGCTCCTCGAGTTATTGCCATGGTCATCATGATGCCATTGCTGGTTGCTGTGTCTGACTTTGTTGGGCTTTTTACGGCTGCTCTCGTTGGTGATGTTTTCTTCGATATCAGTGTTCAGATGTTTTTTAATTCATTCAAATCCGTTTTTGTCTTTTCTGAGGATATCTTACCTGGGTTTGTAAAAGCGCTTAGCTTTGGATTTGCGATTGGGCTTACCAGTTGCTGGGTTGGATTAAGAGCTACAAAAGGGGCCAGCGGTGTAGGACGTGCTGCTATTGATGCTTTTGTTTTTTCCGCAACATTAATCCTTGTTTATGATTTTATGGTGGCAATGGTAGTCTTTTAAACGATTTCTTTTTCGCCTTCTTCCCGCTGCACCTGGTGGGATCCCTTTTCTATATCACCTCGACATTATTCCAGATAGTATGGTGCGAAGCCATTAATCTTCGGTTTGATCATCAACAACCGGTTCAGAATCCTCAGATTTGGTGTCAGCTTCTTTTTCTGCTTCTTCCTCAGCAGCTTCTGCTTCAGCACGCTCATCAGCATCTTTGCGTTTGATCAGATCCTGGTCATCTTTGAATTTTGTGAGTACAATAAAGGAAGTGGCAAAACCGGTAGCCAATGTGGATAAAGCATACGCTGGGACTGCTATATAGGTCAACAGGGAAAAGAAACCCACAATTACACCCGTAATGGCCTGAGTAATGCTGGGTGAAATGACAGGAGCAGAGGCACAGCCCCCACAACCGCCGACTGGAGCACAAGCTGCTTCCAAACAGGCCGGAAACTCATAATAAGTAGGCAGGAAACTGAAATTTCCAAAAAGATCAAGCCCGACCTGTTTAATAGCAAGATAAGCATCTCCCATAATCATTTCATGTCCGAAAACCATCTCCAGGAATTTGAAAGCTGAAAGCACAAAGGCATAAAAAATGTGATACCCGATAAACGCTGTTGCTATAATAACCAGTGTGTAGCTGATCAATCTCACCGGCTGATTCCACAACAGGGTATAGGAGCCAAACATGGATCCCATGGTGTCCTCTTCAGCGCAGGCCACAATACTGGGTGACATATAAAGTCCCGTTGCAAGTGCCAAAGCCGAAAAGACCAGAAACAGAGCAGTTGGCAGGAAAATGACGAAAAGCAGACCATAGAGTAAAATATCCAGTACCGGCCACTGCGCTAACCAGCCAAACATGGCTGCCAGAACGACAAAAAATCCGATGACAATAGCAATGGAGATAGGGCCAAAAAAGACCGGAAACCAGTTCTTCATCGCCCATTTCCACCCATCCCTGGAGGAGTAGAATAGATCTCCCTTGTACTCTTTGATGGTGATCTTGGCAATAGCAGTCATTCCAAGCCAGATAATGATAACGGAGAAAGTATAGGATAGCGCCACCAGTATATGTCCCGGGGTGCTGCTTGCCAGACACAGGATGGAAGTGGGCATGAGATGGAAGTCATTCCAGATACTTCCAAAGGAATGACCTTCGACCAAAAGAGCAAGGTAGGTCATTACCAAATATACCAAATAGGCCCCAAACAAAGCTTCCAGCATGACCAGCATACGACGACCCAGAGCAAGTCTTGGGGCACGGAACAGGTCGCGAAAATTAAAATATAATTGTGTTTCTAGCATTTGTGATTCTCCATCATAGTATATGGTTTCTAGTCCTGGCGCTCTCGCACGGCTTCGCTATGACAAGCAGAGGCGTAATGGCGCAGAGAAAATATTGTTTAAATGTCGACTGTCCAAAGATTCAATAGTTTACAGGTGGTTTCTACAAACATCTCGGTAGAATCTTATTACTTATTACTTATTACTTATTACTTATTACTCGATCCTACATTTCCTGACGCACAAAATCGACCCAGACCGGCAAACTGGTCATGGCCTGAATCTCTTTTGCATAAGCCTGGGCAACAGCCTGTTCCTCAAAATTTCCTATACGGAGACGATAATATATCTCGTCTTTGTCTTTAAAGAAAGCGCGCTGGATATAACTGTCAATACCGTATTTGTCTGATAACTCTTGAGATGCTTCCTGCGCTTCATTCAATGATGGCCAGGAAGAAACCTGGATCGTAAATGTTTTGGCAGCCCGCGGAATTAAATTACCCCTACTGGGCTTGCTAGAGACCGCTTTATTTGTTCGTTTACTTCCGCGAGAAGAACGACGAGCAGCTTGTGTTTTTGGCTGTCCAGGAGTGATCACTTTGGACAAATACCTCCGTTGATCGCCAGTATCAGTTCTACTGCTTACTGCTGGTGTGTCAGCTACTGTAGTGTCTCCAAGGTAAGCCATGTCAAGCAAATGAGATGGAACAGCACTACTGATCAGGCTGCTATCCTCGGGAATAACTGCATCATAGAAATAACTGGTCTCAGCTGTTTTGCCATTCACAGTAAGTTCTAGAATTACATCATATTCACCGGGAACATCTGGCTTAAATGAAACTTGAGAAAATGTATCAGCAGGCAGAAACCCACCTAGTTTGCTACTGTCTGGAAGTTGAGCAAAAATCCAGCGAGTGACCTGTCCTTCAACAGGTTCTTCAACCTGTAAAGTAACATATTCACCCAAATAAATTTCGTCACGCCCGAATTGGGACTTCCACATATTGCAGCTGACTATAATACTTATCAATAACAAGCTTACTGTGATACGCTTAGCATGAACAATACAAGTCATTTCTGCCTCCTGATACAGGCTGGTAATTAGATATTAGAGGCGATAATTTCAGCCCCACTGAAGAAGAATGCAATCTCTTTCTCAGCATTTTCGTCTGAGTCGGATCCGTGAACTGCGTTGCGACCTTTGCTCTCAGCATACAGCTTTCGAATCGTGCCATCTGCAGCTTCTGCCGGATCGGTGGCACCAATGGTGTCACGCCAGGCCTGAACAGCATTGTCTTTTTCGAGTGCCATAACAAATGTCTGGCCTGAAGACATAAAATCAACCAATTCGTCGTAGAATGGACGTTCGGCGTGGACGGCATAAAATTCCTGAGCTTGGGCTCTGGTGATCAAGGTTAAACGACCGGCTTTGATCTTAAATCCGGCAGCCAGTGTCGCATCGATCACTTTTCCTAATTTGCTAGATGCCACGGCATCCGGTTTGATCATTGCAAAAGTTTTGTTTCCCAATTTTTCTTTCTCCTATTTAATTAAGTCTAAAGTCTAAAGTCTAAAGTCTAAAGTCTAAAGTCACTCGTTACTTGTGTTATTTTCCCAAAACCTCTTCCATGAGTTCACCGATACCAGCAGGACTTTCAGATACTGCGATACCAGCTGCCTTCAAGGCTGCAATCTTGTCGGCAGCTGTTCCCTTACCACCTGAGATGATAGCTCCGGCATGACCCATTCGACGACCAGGAGGAGCTGTTGTGCCAGCAATAAAGGCCACAATAGGCTTGGTGAAGTGTTTCTGGGCCCAATCAGCAGCTTCCTCTTCAGCGGTTCCACCGATCTCACCGATCATAACCACTGCATCTGTGCCTTCATCTTCGTTATAAAGTTTGAGCAGATCGATAAAGTTGGATCCAATGATGGGATCACCACCGATACCAATACAGGTCGATTGACCAATACCGCGGGTGCTTAACTGATGAACTGCTTCATAGGTCAGGGTTCCACTGCGTGAAATGACCCCTACCTTTCCAGGTTGGTGGATAAAGCCAGGCATAATGCCTACTTTTCCAGCTCCTGGGGAGATAACACCAGGACAGTTTGGACCAACCAATCGGGTTTTCTTATCAGACATGTAGTCATTTACCTTTACCATATCAGCAGTGGGGATACCTTCAGTGATACAGATAACCACATCCAGTTCGGCATCAACTGCTTCCATGATGGCATCCGCAGCAAAAGGCGGGGGAACGAAAATAACCGAGGCATTGGCACCGATTTGATCCTTGGCTTCCTGAACAGTGTTAAAAATCGGGACGCCAACATCGGTTTTTTGACCCCCTTTTCCCGGAGTTACACCAGCGACAACTTTAGTGCCATACTCTAGCATCTGGGCTGTGTGAAAAGACCCTTCACTACCAGTAATGCCCTGTACAACTAACTTTGTATCATTGTTTATTAGAATCATTTGGATTAATCCTTAATTGTGGCAGTGACTTTTTCTGCAGCTTCGGCCAAACTTGTAGCAACAATAAAATCCATATCAGAGTCAGCCAGGATCCGAGAACCCTCTTCAGCATTGGTTCCAGCCAATCTTACAACCACAGGAACAGTAACTTTTACTTCATTCAAAGCCTGGATGATTCCCAGAGCAACCCGATCACAGCGGACGATCCCACCAAAAATATTGATCAGAACTGCTTTGACATTCTCATCGCTCATAATGATGCGAAATCCATTGGCAACCGTTTCAGGGTTGGCAACACCACCCACATCCAGGAAGTTGGCTGGTTCGCCGCCATATAATTTAATGATGTCCATGGTACCCATGGCCAAGCCGGCACCATTGACCATGCAACCCACATTGCCATCCAGTTTGATGTAATTCAGATTGAATTTAGAAGCTTCAACCTCTGAGGGCTCCTCCTCGCTCAAATCGCGATATTCCAGGATGTCTGGATGACGATAAAGAGCATTGTCATCAAAATTCATCTTGGCATCCAGAGCCATCACATCACCACTACCGGTAACAACCAGTGGATTGATCTCCACCAGTGAAACATCGGAAGCCTTGAAAGCATCCCACAGTGCGAACATGAATTTTAAGCCCTGCTTGACCTGAACACCTTCAAGACCCAGGGCGTAAGCCAATTTACGTGCTTGAAAAGCTTGCAAACCGAGACCAGGTTCAATCCATTCCTTGATGATCTTTTCCGGGGTTTCTGCAGCAACCTTCTCGATCTCCATACCGCCTTCTTCAGAGACCATGAAGACGAACTTGCCGCTTTGACGATCCAGGACGATACCCATATACAACTCACGGGCAATGTCAATGCCTTCTTCGATAAGAAGACGGCCAACTTTTTTACCGGCTGGTCCCGTTTGGTGGGTGACCAAAGTCTTTCCCAGTATCTCATTCGCATAGAGTGTTACTTCATCAAGATTCTTGGCAATCTTTACACCACCAGCTTTGCCGCGTCCCCCGGCATGAATCTGAGCCTTGACCACAAAGATGTTGGAGTCAAGAGATTTGGCTACATCTAGAGCTTCTTCAGTTGTGAATGCAACGCCTCCGTTAGGAACGGGAACATTGTATTTCCGAAAGATCTCTTTCGCCTGATACTCATGAATATTCATGTATTATTTCCTCATATTCTAGTTTATTTATCAAAAGCCATTAACCCCAGAGAACACGGAGGGCACAGAGGCTTAATTAATGTGTCCTTGAACTAAATGGTTGACTAAACTTCATAATATTATGCTGAGCTACTTTCATCATCTTTGTAACGAAATATTGTTCCTCTATATATGGCCCGTAACATTATTTATAATTTATAATTGACGGAACCGCTAGAAGTATCTGAGAATTCATAAAATATGCCCTAAAACCATAAAATACAACTACATATAGTGAATAAGCCTAAATCCATATATATCAACACATCGCGTCATTTCGATGAACTCAATACAACGCTCTGCGTGCTTTGCCTGCCTGCACGAAGTTATACGCAGGCGGGCGAGAGGGACTTTTTGCGAGATCGTCATAATTTATAATTTATAATTTATAATTTTTAATGATCGTCCCATTACCACCACTTGGATCCTGCATCATACTATCAATACTGGTAATAATGACCTGTTTGCCACCACCCTCCAGAAAGCTGACACTGGCTTCGATCTTGGGTCCCATATTTCCTGGTGGGAAATGACCTTCAGCTAAGTATGTTTTTGCTTCTGATAGGGAGATCTCTGATAGTTCAGTTTCATTCTCCTTGCCAAAATTCAAAGCCACTTTATCAACATCGGTAAAGATGTAGAGCAATTCCGCATCAATTTGATTTCCGAGCAGGGCGGAGGCTTTGTCCTTGTCGATCACGGCATCAAGACCTTCCAGGTTACCATTAATATCTCTGAATGATGGAACGCCACCGCCACCCACTGCGATGACAATATGTCCCAGTTCGATGAGTTGGCTGACTACTTTTGAATTAATGATATTGATAGGCTCTGGGGAAGGGACGACCCGGCGCCACTGCTTTTCGCCTACTGGTTTGATGGTCCAATTAAATTGTTCTGCTTTTTCTTTTGCTTCAGCTTCTGGAAGGGCAGTACCGATGTATTTGGTGGGATCTTTTATAGATGGATCATTCTCATCGACCAGAACCTGTGAGATGAGTGTCACAACGTGTTGATCCATTCCTTCATCTCTCAGTCGGTTGAGGAGAGATTGTTCGATCATGTAGCCCATCCCACCTTCAGTGTCAGCAACGTTGATTCCCAAAGGTAAATAGGGTAGTGAATCAGACATTTGTTCCGTCCGTAGGGCTGCATTGCCTACTTGAGGTCCATTTCCATGAGTAATGACTGGAATGATTCCTTGTTTCAGGAGATCAACGATGATGTCAAGACTCTCGCGAGTCCGTTTAAACTGGGTTGTGATCGAGTCTACTTCTCCTGGAGGAGAGATGGCATTCCCGCCAAGTGCTACAACTGCTTTTCGCAATACTTACTCCTTCAAAGTTTTAAGCAAAGTAATGTATTTGACGAGGGTCGAAACTCAACCCAAATTCGCTCTTCTTTAACTACGAATTATATCAATTTCAGTTGAAGTCTAAGGGTGATGAGTGACGAGTGATGAGTGATGAGTGACGGGTTTCAAGTTTCAAATTCGGTTGATTGAAAGACAATACGACAAAACTCTGCGTCATTTCGGTGGACTCAATAAGACGCTCTATGTCTCTGCTCGTCATGACAAAGCCTTGCGAAGACAGGCGAAAGGATTGATTACTCTCCTGTTAATCCTGAATAATATCCTCTTCATTTTCCTCGAAGACATAGTCAGGTATACCCTGGTTAACCTTGTATCTTTTAAATTTGATACTGATTGAACCCATGAGCCATTCGTCAGTCATACCTGCCTCGAAAGTTTTCATATCAGTTGGCTTTTTGCCCAGTCGTTGGAGGTTTTTGAATTCAGGAGGGAAACGCATGGTAATATCTGTGGCGAGGGGTAACCAGATATCATGAATACTTGTATATTCAGACTTCATACGAAAAAATTCGGTACTATCATGAGTGACCCACGCTTCATAGATATTTCCACTCAGTTGGTCAATAAAGAAAGTGATCTGGCCGGCCTGATTCATGAAGCTATCCTCTATGGCCACTTCAAAAACTGATCTTCCGTTCACAACAGTATCAGCCTGTAGCTTAAGATTTACCGAATCTTTCAAGAAGGTGAAAAAGGGTTGGATGCCCTGCTTGGGAATAATGGCAAAACCTTTGACTTCGACTTTACTTTTGTCAGGAGCCTTGAATAGATAATGGATTTTCCGTGACGGCATGCGGAATCCCGGAATATCCAGTGATAAGGTAATATCTACCTCATAGTCCTCAATTTGCTCCCAATTTTTCTGCATGAGATTGAGAAGCTCAGACCCGGTAGGCACTTCTTCTGCGCTTAGATCTGGTCGAAGCATGCTGAAAATGAGCAGAAATAGTGTTGTTCTGATAAGTCTCATGTGAGGATATCCTTTCTCCGAAAGATGATAAAGGCGATTCCCAGGAAGAAGATCAGGTTGGAAACGATGATGCCCAAACCTCGCAATAATTCATCCCAGGGGATGGGGTCATGGAAGATCAGTTCCCAATTTGAAAAATAGGTTGTGAACAGGTAGGGCTGAACATTTTTGAATACATCCAAAGGCAGGGTGGAGACCATGAGAAAGAAAATAATCAGGGACATGGTGCCGATCACCGGTCCGATTGCATTGCGCACCATGGTGGAGAAAAAGATGGCGATGGCACTCACCAACACCATGTTTATAAAAGAAAAAACATAAGCAATCAAGAATCGTCGCATGGCATCACTGCCTTCAAGGATCAGTATGCCGTCATGAAAGACAAGCATATCACCTCCACCGTGCCAGATAAGTCCCAAACCCAGGGTTAGGAGCCCAAAATACAGTACAAAAATGAGCGTGTAGATCATGGTGGCTATGGTTTTTGAAACAAAGATGCTCAAACGGGATATCGGTCGGGTTGCGTAGATACGAAATGTTCCGTTGGCGTGTTCCCCGGCGAAGATGTCCCCACCGACCAATGCTAGCAGGAAGGGGATATGCACCCAGAAAAAATTCATGATGAAATAGGCAGCAGTAAAACCATTGGTTGGTGAGCCTTCGATGAAGAACATATCGGAAACATTCCGCTCGATCTCACCCTGAATATGAGAAGTTCCCATACCATAGCCCCAGAGTATTAAGGGCACGATGACTGTGAACAGAATGATACCGATATATGATCGGATCAGGGAGAAGATTTTAAACAGTTCGTTCTGGATTAGCTTGAGGAGTATCATTTTTCCTCCATCAGCGAGAGAAAATAGTTTTCCAGACGATTGCGCTGAGAAATTGAGAAGATGTTGATATCGTGAGCGGACATACTATGGATCAAGAGCGGGATCTGGTTATAGTGGATCTCAACACTGAGTGAATTAACCAGTACTTTGATATTCTTTACCTGTCCTGATTGTTCAAGAAACCTGAGAGCCTGCTCTGAATTTTCCACCTCTAATTCAACAGTTACCTGTTCCATTTTCTGAAAAATTGTACTTAAGGATCCCTGGGCTGCCAACTTTCCGTTAAAGATCAGTGCAATATCAGAACAGATCAACTCGACCTCATGGAGCAGGTGAGAGGATAGGAAAATAGTAACTTGCTGTTCAGCGGCAATTTTGAGGATGAAGTCGCGTATCTCATGCATACCCTGGGGATCCAGCCCGGTTGTGGGCTCATCCAGCACCAACAGTTTTGGATTAGGCAATAGAGCTTGGGCTACTCCCAATCGTTGTTTCATACCCTGAGAAAAGGTCTTCACCTTATCTTTGCGACGTTCATATAGTCCTAATAATTGCAGCAAATCATTGATATGGCCGGTCTGGTCGTGACCGGTTAAGCGACCCAGGATCTTCATGTTTTGAAAGGCACTCAAATTTTTATAAAAATCTGCACGATCCACCAGAGTGCTCATCTCTTTACGTACGAGATGGCCTGATCGGTTAGAGCGTCCGAGGATATCAAAATGACCAGAATCGGCCTGAATAAGACCCGCAATAACGCGAATGAGAGTCGATTTCCCGGCACCATTGGGACCCAGAAAACCGAAGATGCTGCCTGTTGGAACCTGGAGAGTCACATTGTCAAGTGCCTGGATCGTCTTGAATCGTTTCGATAGATCATGACACTCCAGCGCCATGGAAGTTTGATCAGATTGCTGTTCTTTTTCGATAGAGACGACTGCTTCAGGTGACTTAACCATAGTCAGGAGAGTCTTTTCGTTGTGGAAGACTTGAAAGGATGTACTCAGCCAACGCTGTGATAGTAAGGCTGGGATTTACACCAAGGTTGGCTGGGATCACCGATCCATCAACCACATACATATTCTTATAACCATGCACCTTGCCTTCAAAGTCGCAAACTCCAGTTTGTTCCGTCTTTCCCATGGCGCAGCCACCCAGGATATGCGCGGTGGAGGAAACATCAAAAAGAACCTCAGGCAGGAGACTGTAGGCATTTCCCTCCATTTTTTCAGCCATTCTTCGAGCCACTTCATTGGCAACTGGAATATACGTAGGTACCATGGGTACACCAGGTGCTTTGGTGGAGTTCATACTGTGTCCACCCAAACGCCACCAACGGCGTTTATAGTCAAATTTCATATAATTCTCTACGGTCTGCATGACTAGCAGGATTGCGGTTCGATGCGCCCATTGAAAAGGATTGAGAGATTCCAGCATTTTCAAAGGATGGCGTAAAATGGTTCCTAAAAAGCGCAGGGGTCGGGGTAGCCAACCGCCTCCATCGACCAATAAGGTAGTAAGCATGGCCATGGCATCTGATCCTTTTGGGTATCGAACCACTTCTATGTGGGTGTCAGGATCTGGATAGATTCCGGAGGTTATGGCTATCTCTTTTGAATAATTCATATCCTTACGGTTGGTCTTGACGCCGATAAGTGCTTCAGAATTGGTGCGGATCAAGTCGCCTAGACGAGGAGACAATGCTGGCAGGTCGCCATTCTTCTTTGATTTTAACAGTAATTTTACCGTTCCCATGACGCCTCCGGCCAGAATGACTCCTGCAGTCTTGTAAAATTTTACAGGATGACGAAAGCCGGTGCTTTTGCGGGCGACGATTCGATATTCATTGCCACGGCTTAGTATTTGGGTAACCTCGGTTTCGGGGATGATCTCCACCCCCAGTTTTTCTGCCAGGTAGAGATAGTTTTTATCCAGAGTATTTTTACCGTCATCGCGACAACCGACCATACAGGCTCCGCACAAAGTACAACCCGTTCGATCCGGTCCCTTGCCGTCAAAATACGGATCAGGTACAGGCTCTCCTGAATTCTCATAAAAAACACTGACCTCGTTTATGTGGAAGGTGTCCTTGCCAGTTAATTCCTGACCAACTTCGGCTAAGAATTCATCTGTGGGGGATAGGGTGGGGCTGGGTGTGGCTCCCAACATTTTTTTAGCAGTGGCATAATGAGGGGCCAGCCGCTTTTTCCAGTTTCCTGGACCCCATTCCGGCTTTTCAAAGACTTCATCGGGCGGTATTAATAGATTATTGGCATAAACCAGACTGCCACCGCCAACACCGGAACCATGCAAAATGAATACATGCTTCAATAAAGTCATACATTGGATACCGTAAAACTTGAGTTGAGGGAGCCAAAAATATTTACGGAAATTCCAGTTGGTTTTGGCAAAGTCCTTGGGTTGGAAGCGTTTACCTTTTTCGAGTACAGCAACCTTGTAGCCCTTTTCAGCTAATCGGAGTGCTGATACTGATCCTCCGAAGCCCGAGCCGATTATGATGTAATCATATTTTTGAGACATGGAAAAATCTACCCCTGATAAGGAGTTATAGTATAAAAAAAGTCCCGTTTTCGGGACTTTTTAAAGATTCTGGTAGATCCGAAAGAAATCAGGCGACTTTAATAGCCTTTCCTGACTTAATGCAGCTGGTGCAAATTTTCTGATGTGTTACCTGGCCATCAACAAGAACCCGAACCCGTTGCAGGTTAGGTAACCAGCGACGACGTGATTTCTTGTGTGAGTGACTCACATTATTACCTACTGTAGGACCTTTACCGCATATATCACAACGTTTTGCCATTTTCAAACTCCCATTCTAAAGCGCGCAAATATAGACGGCGACAGACGCGTGTCAAAGAAAATATAATGTTTAAATGTTTAACCAAGCGGCGCGTGAAGAGCGGGGGGTATCTGTAAATAAAAAATATGAAAGTATGGGCTGAATCACCTGGCGAATCTTGTATTCATTATGCATGGCAAATAGGGTTATTGGAGAGGTAACCACCTGAGTCACCGCTTCGCAACTCCAGAGACTGGTTGAATTTTTAATGAGAAACTATCAGTGAAATCTGTGCAATTCGTGGTTTCAGGTCTAGATTGGTCGGAGATATGTGGAAGATCGGACCTATTGAGATAAAATCTAAAGCCATTCTGGCTCCCATGGCTGGTATTACTGGTCATCCATTTCGGGTACTTTGCAAAGAACAGGGTGCCGGAGTAGTATATACTGAATTCGTCAGCGCCAATGGGATCATTCGCGAGAATCGAAAGACATTGGACATGATGAAGTTCAAGGAATCTGAAAGACCTATCGGCGTGCAGATCTTTGGTGAAAGTCCTGAAATTCTGGCTAAGAGCGCAACATATATCGCAGAAACCGTTAAGCCTGACCTCATCGATCTGAATTTTGGTTGTCCCGTTCCCAAGGTCACAAAACGAGGCGGTGGTTCAGCTATTCTAAAAGATCTGCCCCTTATGGATGATGTAGCCAGAGCCGTGGTTGAAGCCGTATCCATACCTGTTACAGCCAAGATCAGGGCGGGGTGGAATAGTGGTTGTATCATTGCCCCAACGGCAGCGGCTGCCTTGCAAGATGCTGGTATCGCTGCAATCACACTTCATCCGCGAACCACAAAGCAGCTTTACACTGGTGAGGCTGACTGGAGTTTGATTGCTGAAACACGTAAGGCGATCACTGTTCCCTTGATTGGAAACGGTGATATCCGAAGCGCTCAAGATGCCAAACGCATGTTGGATGAAACCGGTTGTGATGCAGTCATGGTTGGCCGTCGTGCCCTGGGAAATCCCTGGATATTCAATGAGATCAATCAGTATCTGGAAACTGGAACCATTCCTGATGCCATCCGCCTGATCGATCGAGTGAAATTGTGTCATCGTCATTTGCACATGGAAGCACTGTCTATGGGGAATTATCGAGGCACGAACTATATTAAAAAGCACTTGAGTTGGTACCTGAAAGGGTTTCCCGGTGCTTCTGCCTATCGGCAACGACTTTACACCATCATGGAATTCGGCCATATGGATGCGGAGATCAACAAAATTATTGATGAACTGGAAGCAAATCAGGAGCTGGCAAATTATACATACCGCGAAGAAGGTCCCCTGTTTCCAAACGTCCCAGGGAGCAAAGACAATTATTGATCGGTAATTATGATAGAGACGTTGCCTGTAACATCTCTACCTAATTTAGTGGCAAAGGACCTATTGGCGGGGAATTTGCATATGGAAAGCCAGTGAAAAGATGAACTATAATTTCAATAAATATCATTAAGGAGTAACAATGAGCGATCGTATCAAAGTATTGATCATGGGAGCCGCGGGACGCGATTTCCACAATTTTAATGTCCACTTTCGTGATAACGAGAATTATGAGATCGTGGCTTTCACGGCCACCCAGATTCCGGATATCGATGGACGTAAATATCCTGCTGAGTTAGCCGGTAGTCTTTATCCTGAGGGTATTCCCATCCATGATGAGGAAGATCTGGAGGATCTGATCTATGATCATGATGTGGATGAGGTGATTTTCGCCTATAGTGATCTTCCTTATGAATATGTCATGTCCAAGGCCGCTTTGGTTAATTATGCCGGTGCTGATTTTCGACTTATGGGTGCCAAATCAACCATGGTTCCTTCCACAAAACCACTGATCGCAATTTGTGCTTCCCGGACGGGGTGTGGCAAAAGTCAAACAACCCGGGCTGTCTGTGATCATCTTACTGCACAGGGCAAAAAGGTTGTAGCCATTCGTCATCCCATGCCGTATGGTGATCTGGTCAAACAGAAGGTCCAACGGTTCGCTGAACTGGATGATCTCAAGAAACATGACTGTACTATTGAGGAGATGGAAGAGTACGAACCTCATATCATGAACAATACTGTTGTTTATGCCGGTGTTGATTACGAAGCCATTCTGCGTGAAGCTGAAAAAGAAGCCGATATCATCATCTGGGATGGTGGCAATAACGATATGCCCTTCTATGTACCAGACATCATGATCACTGTTGTGGATCCCCACAGAGCGGGAGACGAGTTGGCCTACTATCCGGGTGAAACCAACCTGCTTATGGCTGATGTCATTGTGATAAATAAGATCGATACAGCTGATATCGATGATATTGCCACCCTTCGTGAGAACATCCGCATGGTAAATCCTGAAGCAATTGTGATCGATGCAGCATCACCAGTATCTGTTGATGACGAAGAATTGATCTATGGCAAAAAAGTGCTGGTTGTAGAAGATGGTCCAACCTTAACTCATGGCGGAATGATGTACGGAGCTGGAGTTGTGGCTGCAGAGAAGTATGGAGCTGAAAGTCTGGTTGACCCTCGCCCTTGGACCATTGGTAAGCTTTCTGAGACTTTTGATAAATATCCTGATATTGGTCAGATCCTGCCGGCCATGGGCTATGGTGATGAACAGATGAAAGATCTTGAAACCACCATCAATAAAGTTGAATGTGAAGCAGTTGTCATTGGGACACCAATTGATCTGCGTCGGGTGATCAATATTGACAAACCCTCTGTCAGAGTAACCTACAAATTGCAGGAGATTGGTTCTCCGACTCTGGCCAGCATCCTTAACCCGAAGATCCTTGAGGAGTTGGAAGCAGCTGTAAAAAATAGTTAGGGTAATATTACCAGGCCGGGATTCGAATCCCGGCCTGGTTTATTAATTTCATAATCTTGCCTGAGACCCAGCCCTTCGCTCCCGGTCAGAATTCGTTATTTTAGCTTGAGCAGCTCTACACTTTCCTTTCATTTGTCTTCACCTTCAATAAATTGATTCCATGAGTGCCAAACGATCAAAAAGAGTGAGCAGCGGTGCTGGATGGACCTTTAATGAGGATTCAGATGTGGTCGCCAAAAAAACGGGAAGCGGTAAAAAGCTGATCCGTATGCGTATGGAGAAGCGTAAAGGGAAGCCTACTACCATTCTCTATGATATGGAAGGTGTTCCTGACTTGAAGATCCTGGCAAAAGCCTTGAAAACCCTGGTAAGTGCCGGCGGGACGACAAAAAATGATAAAATCGAGATCCAGGGAGAACATCGTGAACGCATCCGGGTATACTTGGGTAATGAAGGCTATGAGGTGAAAGGGTGACAATGCTGATTATTTTAACCGTGGGTATCGTTGGTGGAGCTATACTTATTATGAGCATTGCATTACTTTTGACAGGAGAAAATAAAGTCCACGCCTCCTGTTCTGCTACCAACCACTTGGATGGTGAAGACGGATCCTGTGCATTTTGCCCCAATGATGAGGATGAAGATCAGATAACCACACTTTCAAAGGCAGGCTACCTCGGGCGAAAAGATATCGTTTCTCAGGAAGTATTTGATGGGAGAGAAGATCGCAACATCGTTGTGGAAAGATTGAAGTACAACACCGGCCGAGATTAACGCCAACACAATACCAGAATAGTCTTCTTTGTGGGGTATCAACACATATTGTGAGAACATTGTTGGATCTTGTCAGTGCAAAACTCAAGTGGGGCTTCTTCCAGATTGCTTGCATAACAGGTGTAATCATATTCTGGTATGGAAAATAGCAGACCATCCGTATGGACACGTAACAGGCGACGGATAAAGACCAGCTTACGGTGATGATCCCAGCTTTTTGCCTGATACATCTGCTCTGAATATGCAATACTCGGATGACCAGGGATGTCTTCCCATTCGCAGGATGATATGAGATGTTTCATGTTTCGAAGTTTTACTTTAATCAAGTAAAAGTCTTTCTGTGTTTCTGTGACCGACATGGTCTTATCGGCAAAATAGGCGCTATCACACCGATACAGTGAGGTCACTGCTTCAGGAAGACATGGAGTTGCAACAAAAAAGTGGACAGACCGAGAAGTCATGCTGCATCATTTCTTGATTTAAGTTCAAATTGTTCTGGTGATAGAAATCCAAGATACGAATGTTTTCTCACTCTATTATAAAATACCTCGATAAACTCGAAGATACTTGCTCTGGCCTGAGCCCTGATCCAATACCTTTCATGGTAAACCAGCTCAGTTTTATTTTTCTGTATACATTTTACATTGAGTCAATTGGGTTCCCTCGTTCCAGGTAGGCTTTAAATTCAACTGATACCCTTTTATCATTGATAACCCTTTCCCAAAAGTCGCGAGCTATAAGTTTTGCATAATTCAATTCTGCAGTATCTACCCCTTTTGGTTCAGATGCTATGAAGCTATAGTCAGGAAGCTCACCGTTCCTTTTTGGTGAGAAGCCCATTGAGCACATATCATAAACAGGTAGAAGTCTAAAGACATTTCCTTCGATAGCAAAACTCAAATTTCCCAAATGCATATCAGTGTTATTAATCAAACGTCCAATGCACCATAAGACCACTGTATCGAACACATGTTGCCGGCTAACTAGATTATTTTGGTATAATCTGCGGACTACCTGCGACCATCCACTTCCTACACCAGAAAATTCAGCATCAATTGACTGAAGTGAAACCATCGATAATCGTCCATGCTCGCCTGATCGATCAAATCGTTGGGATTCCAAAAACAGTCGATCACCCCTCTCAATAAGTCTTGTTTCAGCAGCGGGGATGTCCTCAGCATGCATGGCCTCTAT
This sequence comes from Candidatus Neomarinimicrobiota bacterium, assembly GCA_034716895.1. Taxonomy (NCBI): domain Bacteria; kingdom Pseudomonadati; phylum Fidelibacterota; species Fidelibacterota bacterium. The sequence continues at coordinate 1,403 of JAYEKW010000035.1, read as the reverse complement.
CGCATGGTATTCAGTCAGTAGAATGTCTCGCCAACGTTGGGCAATTTTATCCTTTCCAGGAGGAGAAAATTTGACGATCACATGTGAATGGCTATGAGCACTATATGCCGTGAACTTTGGCTGTTCTCCGCCAGCAGAAGAACCAGGGATTTCCCCATTCATCACACTATCAGCCAGTTTGGGATATTCCTCGTCTGGAGTAGGAAGAGCCTTACGTCGAACTCGCAATAATGCTTGCTCGCCAAATTTAAAATTTCCAGATAGGTCGTCACCATTGGAGACTAAATAGCGTCCAATGTGATCTGTATTCCACTGTCTCGGGTCAGGTGGAAAATCAAGTGATTGATCAGCCATTTCCTCAGCTATTTGTCGTCCCAGAAATCCTTGGGGACTTAAATCTAATAAAAAATAAGGTAAATCATCATAGAGTCCGTCCCCATTTTCGCCCAATAGCAACGAGGGCATTCCTGTTGCTGGCTCAACAAAAAATCCCCCATGAAGGAGTGGACGGATATGCGCAGTCAGGACAGTATTCCCGTGTGCATCAACTATACTTAACGGTAGCTTGTTACTACCCCCAAAGGCACTACGTGACATCGCATACTTAAGCGATCGTCCATCTTGCAATCTAATCACTTCTTCACCCATACCCCTGAGTTGCCGGGCAACCTTGCTTTGACTCATCCCGGTTGCAGATTGAATTTCTTTGGATGTTGCAGGACCTCGCTCCAGATATTCCTTGATAGTTATTGCCACTAATAAAGTCTCCATAATTACATCTACATCAGTATAATGACTAATGTAATGACTAATATAACTTCAGTGAAATATCACAATATATCTATAAAAGTCAACATATTATAAGATAGAAAAATATAATTATGACTAATATTCTGACTAGGAACATGACTAGCTCTGCATAAAAATTGATTAATAATCAAGACGGTCTCGCAAAAAGTACCCCTCGCCCGCCTGCGTATAACTTCGTGCGGGCAGGCAGAGCGCGCAGAGCGTTGTATTGAGTTCATCGAAATGACGCAGAGTATTGATATTTATGGATTTAGCAGTATTTGCGTTATGTGGTTAATATTAAATGAGTTAGGGCGTATTTGATGATTTTTCAACCGTAAGGAACTTTTTGCGGCTTCGTCAATCAAAATATCAACAAATTATGGGAGGCAGAATTCCTGCTTAGTAGGCAGGGGGTAGAATTCAAATAGTTCAACAGTCACAATAGTAAAACCCTTGCAAAACAAGCTTTGTACAAATTTTGTGTGGTTCTTCCCCTAAATGCGTACCTGGAACCATAGCAAGAAAAATTGTGTGGGCAAACGATGTTAGGAATATTTACCAGGCATATAACAATCCCGGAGGGATTAAATGCGAATAGCTACGGGTGCAAC
>JAYEKW010000034.1 GCA_034716895.1 Candidatus Neomarinimicrobiota bacterium | reverse complement strand
CTGGGATTTGGGGGGATCAGAGCGTTGAGAAAAATGGGTTATATGGATTTCAGTACCTACCATATGAATGAAGGACATTGTTCTTTTCTCACCTTGGAATTACTCAATGAATTTGATTGTAATGGGGCGGAAGTGATCAAACGCTGCCATTTTACCACCCATACACCAGTAGCTGCCGGTCATGATCATTTTGCAGCTGATCGTGTCAGAAAACTGATCGGTGATCTGTTGCCTGCTAATTTACAATTACCCTCCATGGTCGTTAATAGCAGGGTTCACATGACTGAATTAGGTCTTTACTTTAGCCGCAGTGCCAATGGAGTATCGGAATTACATGGTGAAATAGCCCAGACGCAATTCCCTGATTTTAAAATTGGTCATGTAACCAACGGCGTATTTCATCGTTATTGGGTGGGCAAGATCTTTCGTGAAGTTTTTGATGACTTTTTACCCGGTTGGCGTGAAGACCCCACCCGATTGTTGGAAATTGATTCTGTTCCAGATGAAGCTATCCTTTTTGCTCATCGGGGTCAGAAGAAATTTTTACTGGATTATGCAAATTCTCAGACACAACGAGCACTGGCTTATAAAACCTTGACCATCGGATTTGCCCGACGGGCAGCTGAATATAAACGGGCTCGTCTGATCTTTCATGATAAGGAAAGATTGATTCGCCTGGCTAAGGGCAACAAGATCCAATTCGTTTTTGCCGGAAAAGCTCATCCCCGTGACGATCATGGTAAAGAGATTCTAAGGGATATTGTCATCCAGGCCAGGGAACTATTAGGTGATGTGAAGATCATTTTCCTGGAGAATTACAATATGTGGTTGGGAAATTTGATCACGGCTGGTGTGGATGTTTGGCTGAATACGCCGCTGCGACCAAATGAAGCGTCCGGTACATCCGGCATGAAGGCCACACTTAACGGTGCGCCTAACTTGTCTATTCTGGATGGTTGGTGGGCTGAAGGGTGTCGGGATGGTGTTAATGGCTGGGCCATCGGCGATCCGGACCAGGCCAATGATGCTGCTGATGCTGATCATTTGTACCGTATTCTGGAAGAACAAGTTATCCCGACCTATTATGATGATCCACAAAAATGGCTGGGCTTGATGAAAGAATCAATCAAAACTGGAGTACAGTTCACTGGTACCCGTATGGTTCAGGATTACTTGAAAGAATATTATAAATAGATAGCCTATACCTTGCGAAGACTCTCAGCCTTCGCAAGGTTACAAGTCACTTTGTTCCTCCAGAAATTGGCTCATCTTGAAGTTTAAATAGCATTACAAATATTCTCAGGTTTACTGGAAAGGGCCAGTCAACGACCAGCCCTTTTTAGCTATTTAAAATGCCTCATGGCTAGTGTCTTTTGTGTTTCTCAAGCTTTCCTATAAAGTTGGTGAGCTTCCCGCGTTGCTCATCATTCAGACTGGCGTGGAACTCTGCATATTGAGTCAGCATGGTTCTCCTGAACTTGGATATGATACCATTTAGTGAGATATTCTCCAAAATCTCTGTGTTCTCCGCAAACACTGCGCCAGGGCTATGCATTGTTCGAAACTTCTAGAAAAATATTCCTTGCCAAACTATTACAAGAAAAGCAGGTTATGGTGAAGGAGACCATCCAAATGTTTCAAGCAGACCTGCTCAAAGGGAAAACAATATTTATTACAGGTGGTGGAACCGGATTGGGTAAATCCATGGCCAAGCGCTTTCTGGAATTACAGGCCAAGGTTGTGATTGCCAGCCGTAAAATGGATACATTGCAAGCCACAGCAAATGAACTCATGTCCGATACCGGTGGTCAGGTGTTCCCCCTGGCTCTTGATGTCCGGGACTACCGTGCTGTTGAGTCTGCCTTGCATGCTGCAGTTGAACATTTTGGATCAGTGGATATCCTTCTGAATAATGCCGCAGGTAATTTTGTGAGTCCTACAGAGGCTCTCAGTCACAAAGCCTTTGATGTCATCACCGATATTGTCCTGAAGGGATCCTACAATACAACCTTGGCCTTTGGCAAACATTGGATCAAACATAAGCAAACTGCCAGAGTCCTTAATATCGTCACGACCTATGCCACAACAGGGTCAGGTTATGTGGTTCCTTCAGCTATTGCTAAATCCGGAGTTCAAACCCTGACTCGCAGTCTGGCTGTTGAATGGGCTAAATTTGGGATAACAATGAATGCCATTGCACCGGGTCCTTTTCCGACTGAGGGAGCCTGGGAACGCCTTCTGCCACCTGGTCTGGAGAAGCAGTTTATCAATCGAATTCCGCTAAAACGCGTAGGCGATCATCTTGAATTAGCAAACTTGGCAGTATTCCTGGTTTCGGATCAGGCGCAGTATATCAATGGTGAAGTGATCACTATCGACGGGGGAGAATGGCTGAAAGGAGCTGGTGAATTCAATTTTCTGGATGTTCTGTCACCGGAAGAATGGCAAGCGATGGAGCGTCAGGTGAGGCAGGCAGGTAAGAAGTGAGAAGTAAAAAGTGAGAAGTAAAAAGTAAAAAGGGGCTTGGAATCCAAAAAAATCTGCGATTTTGCGGCTCTGCTTGCCATGGCGAAGCTTAGCGGAGACAGGCGAGAAAAGATATATTTTAAGTACGAAGTGTTCGGATTGGAGGAGTGGGGGATATTTTATTCATAAGAGCAATGCTGGAGGAAACAAAAATGAAATTTAGACAGATGTGGGGCTTTGCACTAATAATTCTGATGGTCCTGGGGAGTTGTGCCACCTCTTATGGTCCTCAAAAATTAGCCGGTGGTTACAGTGAACAAAATATTGATGATATTACTATCCAGGTCACCTTCGAAGGAAATCAGTATTCCACCGTGGACCAGATTCGTACGTATTTGACCTATCGCTGTTCAGAGCTAACGCTTGAACATGATTTTACTCATTTTATGATCATTAAAGATGATAGTTTTAAACATCTCGGTGCAGATGAATTGGAAGATGAGGGAATTACATTTACAACTACTACCAGCATGTCTGGAGGAGTGAATACCAGAGTGAGTTCTGGATTTGAAAAGTCCCCAACTGAAACTGCCATTGGTATTTTCACGATCAAGATGATGCCCAAAGCTGATCCCGTTTACGCAACTGCCAGTATTGATGCTCAAGTATTTATTGAGAGTAATGAGCATTTGATCAAGAGGAAAAAATAAGGTCAGTTTATTGAAAGTTGGATGTGCATTCAGGGTTAGTTGTCAACCTGTTTCCTTACGAAAATTGGGAGAATTCCGAACTATTTGCTCACTACTGCTTTCAGACTCTTGAGCTCAAGAAGCGAATAATCTTTTCCCTGTTTACAGGAGGGATGGGAAAATTGTCTGGGAACCAGTCCATCAAGACTTGATTAGGTTCCCATTCCAGATAACCTGCCTCATGCCCCCAATGCCCGCCACCGTTTGGACCATCTACAAAACTGAGGGTGTCATCAACATCATTGTAACTCGATCCAGATCGGTGATGATAGATAAACACCTGGCCAACGGGAGCCTTCACTGGTGATCTCAAGTCGCAGATAACCATCCGCAGCAGGACTGAATGGGATGGATCGCTCAAATTTATAGTTGAGATCAACCGCGTGGTATAGAATCGATTCCTGTCGATAGCTTAGATCTCCCCAGTACAGGGCGACATCCATCTCAGAACCAAATTCAACGGTGCTGAGTCCATTTATGGTGATGTTGATCTCCAGGTTCCGATTGATCTTGAGAATGTCACCAATGCCATATTGTACACCATTACTTCTAACGATTAGATCACCCACCGGTCCTGTGGTTAGTGCTGTTCGCCTGGCTTGCATTGCTTCAATGAGGTCGTTTGTTTGGGTGGAATCGCTTCGGAGCAGGGTGCGAGATTGGGCAAAGATCTGGTCTTCATGACTTCCCAGTGACCAAAGCGGTATTTTCACGTGCCAGTTACGGTTAAAATTCCCGTGGGCATCACTACCGCCATAGGCCGCTAGTTTCTGATCATTGAGCAGGGCATTTATCCACAGTTGGCGAGAGTCCTGAAAAGCAGTTGACGCTGGAGTTCCGCACAATATCTGAACCCCGTCGAGTAGTGGATTTTCGTGGTCTGTAGTTTCCCAGGATCCACGGTTTAAAAGGATACGGGGTAACCAGGGGAATTGGTATGCAGTATGCGCCCCAATTGAGACAGTGTTATCAGAGCGCTGAGCTAAAACCTGATCAATACTGAGTTGAGAACGGACTTTGGGCCAGTCGTCCCCACTGTCGCCACTACCAGGGAAGTAGACAGGATCATTATAATGCAGAAAATGAACGGTGGCACCCCGGGTATTGGAGACACTGATCTCTTCCCCGGGAATGATGGTGGGGCCATGGCTGACATTCATTTTTTCGATCTGGTGACGACTGTGGTGCCACTTGACCAGATCAGGGTCATTTACTAGATAATTATCAGGTTGGTCATCCAGGTCGTACGAATGGTCAGTGGCAGTCAGGAAATCCAACCCTAGTAATTGGGCGCCATGTTGCAACTGCTCCAATGCTGCGCCAAATTCGATCTGGTCATTGGTTAAAGAGCTATGGAGGTGAGTATCACCGGCCAGCCATCCTGGTAATATTGGTAATCTTTCATCTGCAATGGTGATGTGCAGTGGTTTTTTGGCAATTTGAGGATAATTATCCACTTCCATTTGGCGCAGCTGACCATTCACGATATAGTTGAGGATCGGTTTGATTTCTACTTCTCCGGAGGGCAATTGGCAATTGGTCAGAGCAAATTCAAGCTGACTTTGTTTTTCATTAACCATTTGCTGCAGTTGCCAACTCTGTTTGTGGATTTCATGGCCATCCTGATAGACTGTGATTGCTACTGAGGTAAGCTGTACCGGATACGTATGAGCCTCCTTGATTACCAGGAAAATGGTAGGGGTTTGCCCGGGTTGCAGTCGCCAGGGAGTATCGAAAATGAGCTCAGGCTCCCGCCTAAAATAACGACTGAATGGAATCCAGAATCTGAAGTGGGTTTCAGCATACAGTCCGATAAGCGGCAAAGTAGAAAAAAGGTCTGAACTTGTTAAATCAAGGAGGAAATTCATAAGCGTTCAATATGGCATTATCCCGCGAGATGCGGGAATAAAAAATCAGAAACATGCAATATGAGATCAGGAATCGTATTGAGGCGCGAAGGTCTTCAATGTCTCCTAATGGTCACATCTTGATCTGCCCCTTGACTCCAAGACCTTCAGACTTCAGACTTTTGACTTTGGACTTTGGACTTTGGACTTTGGACTTTGGACTATTCAGGATAAAAAGTTTGCCATGATTTCAGCCTCCGGTTAACTTCGCGCCACTTAAGAAAGAGAGTGGGACATCAAATATGGGTAG
>JAYEKW010000033.1:3792-19598 GCA_034716895.1 Candidatus Neomarinimicrobiota bacterium | reverse complement strand
AAATATAACCAGTAAGATGACAAAGTGGTAAGAAATAGTACCAATATAATGGGTTTGAGATGAAGTACCTCTGCTGAACCGGCAGGCTACCAAAGTGTCGGCTACTTATTGTAGAAGTGGTTTCTTAACTGTTGTAATGATAGGAGTATACGCTCATGTGAGTTTCTACTCACAGGCAGGGGGTGAACAGTTGATCATAGATCAAGCGGTCGACATGAGTTATATCTAGTGTCCAAGCTTAAGCGCATTTGCTATTTGTGTTGTCAATGTAGCATTTACGTCAGCTGAATCTGCGTATCCCAGCCATTGATTTACCACACTATGTATTTCTTTTATTATTGGATTCGCCCTCTTGATATTCATTGATTTTGCTACTTTTAAAAAATCTGTATTTGTGATCCCTTTTCTTTTGCCGTTGACGCTTAGGCATTGTTGACTTACCCACTCATGTCCGGGGCTATAGGCATAACAAATGTCGTAGGCTGGAGCTAACTCCCATTCTCCATCCTTCTTTAGCTTAAATGCGAAATTCTTAGTATGGTCATCACAATTTTTCGCTAAAACATTGAACACCATTCTTCGGAATAATTGTTCAGCTTGAGGATAGGGGATCTGTAATTCTCGCAATGTCTGGAAGAGCTGTTCATAGCTATAGCTTGTTATTTCATTAAAGTCATAATGCTGCATGGCGCAGAGCGTCTGGATATGGTATTTTGTATTGTTCGCTTCGCGGTCAAACCGTTTTGTCATGAAATGTGCTCGTCCATTTTCCTCAATTAATTTTGAAGGCATCATCTCTAGACCACAATCTATTGCCATGTTATAGTATGCCATTTCAACTCGTCCCCAACCGTGGCTCTCACCAAACTGCTCATCATTTACACCATCTAATTTTAATAACCAGTGCTCAAACCCTGGAGGTGCGCCTGCTTGTCCAGACTTCACTTCGCCAGTTGTTTCATTATACGAGATTATGGCCTTAGGTCTTGCACCACCAGCAGATGTTCCGATTTTAAGAATATCCATCATTGCCTTTTCGTCTGTCTTATGCAGGCTTGTACTGAATTTTTCTCTCGTGGACAGCATTCTTTGTGCAATGTTAACCAAGCTCTGTAGTTCTATGTCAAAAGTTTCATTGTCCTGTTTTTGCATCGAAGGTTCAAATTCTAAAGCCCCCATTCCACGAGTCCCTATAAAACTCAGTTGTTCTACTGGATTCATACTGTTCTGTGGTCGCCCTTCGCTTGCGAGCCAAATATTCATTAATTGATTACCATATTTATCAGGCAATACATCAGCCAGTAATCCAGGCAAGCCTTTAAAAGTATCGTTTTGGCTTCCCCGTGCTTTTCTTAGCTCTGGGAATGAAAACACTCTTCTGGGTGAAGCTATTGGCATTTTAGTGGGGGCTAAATTCCAACCCAATTTGATAAAATTTTGATCATACTCGAAACTTGCTAGCCCTGTTTCATTATCCCAAGCAACAGCCCCAACTGTTTCACCCCAAATTTTCACCCACGCAGTTTCTATCATTACCAATCACTTTCTGCTTTTTGCTGGACAGGCTTGGAGCGAGCTCGTTTACGTTTATCTCGTTCCATTTTGGCTAATGTGATAGGGCTGAGCTGTGTTTGCACTTCAAAGCCTTCCATGACATACAAAAGCCCAAGTACTCTCAAGACCTGGAGAAAAGTACTTACAGTGACGGTTTCGCCACGCTCTAATAAGCTCAATGTTGAACGGCTAATATTTGCAGCATAGGCTACCTGCTCTTGTGTTTTGTTCTGATCTAAGCGATGATATTTTATAAAAGAACCTAAATTTTTGCTTAGTGCTCCATCGCTCAACGAATTCCATTTAGTGTATGAATAATCATTCATAATATATCCTTACTGCCATTAATGTATGATATGTCGTGCGTTAATGCAAAATATATTTCAAAAAATATTAAGCTTGTGGGTAAATTACTACCAATTATTTGACTATTGTGTGATTCCAATCGAGTAGCAGTTTGAAGAGATAAGGCAATTGGTTCCAGATTACTACTTTCAGTCTTAATAATTCATACTTACACAATTGGATGTTTGGGCTGTTTGAATATCTTTGAGGATATACACTCAACAAATTCACACGAAGGAATGAGGTTTCCAGATGCTGCGAGTAGCGTTTATTTGGAGTTATCGACAGGATACCGACTGTTTCACTATCCTGTGGGTGACTAACCAATAGCGACTTACACAAAACAGTCAATTGACTCTTAATCAATTGATACCGATTATTCTGACTGCTCAGTAAAATGGGCAGGCTGCAATCGGGCAGGCCACCATTTTTCATTACATATCCTAATTACAATAATATCAGTTAAATGAAATTTGAAATGCGCTTTCTTACAGGTCGGGGGTCGGGGGTTCGACTCCCTCAGCGCCCACGACACTTAACGCTTTGCTCGATTTAAGAATATCGAACAAGGAATTCAGAATGATGAAGTGTTAAGGTAAAAAAGAAATTCTGAATTCAATATTCGTTACTCGATATTCTGACATCAATGACTTCATCCCTCAAGCCAAGCGCTAACAATCCCTCAGCGGTTTATATTTCGTTCAGAATGCTAAGGGGGGATGCAAGGGTTACGATCCTGCGCTCCCGTTGAGCAATATTACTTAAGTGCTCCTTCAGAAACACATCCAGTTCAGACAGTAAGCTGGATCGAACCGTAAACACCAGATGACCGGAATAATGTTCATCTATCTCATTTAAGGCGGGGAAGAAGCCTGACTTCTGAAATTCGAGATGTCCAATCTCATCGATAATTATCCATTCCTTTGACAACGCTTTCAGTAATGCATCTACTCCCCAGTTCAGCGCTTCTGGAAAAAAATAAAATTTACCCACCTGGATCGGTGTCTCAATGACTTCCATTGTATTCAGCTCCATGACTGAACCATCTTCAACACGCCTAAGTTGATGAAACCAGCGACCATTGGATTTTGTCACTTTCTCAGATATGATCCCTCCTGCAGGGAACCCAGCATCCTGAAGATTTTTGAGAAATGTAACAATCCAGGGGGTCTTGCCAGCTCCTGGATCACCACTGATAATCAGCAGTTTGGGCGTGGGGTCTGTGAGTAATTCTACAAGAACGCTCTGCGGGGTTTCGGAAGTCACACTTTCAGGTTCTGTGCTATAGCTCTCAGCCATGGTGACCATATCCTGAATCACTGCTGCAGCATAAGATATGATTTGTCCCAGCTGTAGATGATTCCCATCAGGATGATGCAGTTGGTGAGCCCGAGCCTTAAGCACACTGCGAATCCTTGGAAGGGTCTCTTTCGAAATGCTGAAAAGAAGGTCAAAATGTGATATCCCAAGTTTCTGAAAGAGCTGGCGAGCCTTATCACTGTTCAGGTTTGTAGAGAGAATCTGAAATACCAGGAAAACATCAATACCCCTCAAAGCCATGAGGATCATACTGTCAAATTGTACGCTGCTATAGGCAATACCTAAAAATTGTGCGTCACTTACACCTGTGAAGATTGGAACCAGTATGACCAGAAATGAAACAATGAGCCAAAAACGGAAATTCTTTAATGGTCGTAAAGTTGCTGGATCAAAGCGTAGCGCCAGTATTACAATTCCAGTGCTGATCACAAAGGGAGCCTCTTTGAGAAATATGACCCCGGCAATTGTCAAGCTTGCCAGCCATAACCTGCGCGACTTGAGTAGCTGAATCATACAGGCTCAAGATCAGATTTAAGACGCTGAATAATTTTCCAACTGAAGATCATCGCAGTGAACGCAAAAAGGAAGTGAATCAACAAATAGAGTCCCAGCATCAACCAACCAGCTTGATAGCCAACACGCTGTGAGAATCCTTCGACCAATTCCAGGATTACGGGTACAAAGCTACTCCCAAACATAATTGATTTGGTCATGATGGTTTGAAATATCGGGTAGATCGCCACGATAATTGCGCTTGTCATAAAAGCCATTCGTCCGGTTCCCTGAATAGTCAACACCATTTCCAACAACAAGCCCTCAATAACAATTGCGACAAAGGGACCAAGTTTTACCGTGCTAAAGCTTAACATCTTTATTGAAGCGGCGATCAAGGCCATGAGTAGCGTTGCGCCACGAACAGGATTGTACACTCGCGCGATGAGAACGATGCTCATCCCTATAGATGCCAGTATAGCGCCTGCGAGGGGTATGTGAAGCAGATGCAGGGTTGTACCGATGGTTGCTTCGCAAATGCCCCAGAGCGTCCCGAAAATGGCGATGTAGACCAGTGACCTTCTATCCATCCTAATCGTCCCCGCCATTACTCATTGAATCTGCTCGTTTGATGTAATTATTTAACGATGTTCGAGGAATCCCAAGCATCTTGGCAGCACTGGTTCGATTCTGATCTGTGAGCTCCAGCACCTGCTCAACCAATTTATCCTGAACAGCATGGATCAGATTATGATCTGGTTGTGGATTCAACTTGATCACGAATGTCGGCTCACCCTCAACTGTATTCAAAATTTCAGCTTGGGGGTCATTATTGCGAATATTGCTCAATTTGAGAACATCCCCTTTGGCCAGTAGAATTCCTCGTTCTACGTAATTGCGTAATTCACGAACATTACCCAACCACTTTGAAGTGATGAGAAAACTTTCAACGTCTTTGTCTATCAACTTCACAGACTTCTTAAAGCTCTGATTAAACGAATTAATAAAATGTTTTGTCAGGGGGAGAATATCCATCCTGCGTTCCCTCAGTGCGGGAATCCTGATATTAGCTACATTTAAACGGTAAAATAGATCAGATCTGAATTTGCGCTCTCGGATCATTTCCGGGAGGTTGGCATTGCTACAGGCGATAAACCGGACCTCAACCTTTACGGGTTGCACACCACCGATGCGGTAGAATTCGCCACTTTCAAGGACATGCAGTAATTTTGTCTGAAGATCGATACTCAGATCACTGATCTCATCCAGCACAAAAGTGCTTTTATCAGCCTGTTCAATGAGCCCCGGTTTACCCCCTTTGCGGGCTCCCGTAAATGAACCACTTTCATATCCGAACAACTCACTTTCAATCAGTTCAGCAGGAATTGCTGCACAATTAAGCGTAATTAGATTTCTATCGAAATGGGCGCTGTTAAAATGAATGTACCGTGACAATAGATTTTTTCCTGTACCGGTTTCACCGGTGATCAGCACGGTTGCATCTGTTCGGGCAAATTCTTTACTCAGATCCAGGACTTCACGCATTTCAGAAGAAACAGAAATGATCTCCACTGCTGAATTCTTTTCCATGCATTGCAGGCGCAAATCCTCAACCTCTTTACGTAAACGCTGATGATCCAGGCCTCTCTGGACGGCGTAGCGGGTTATTTCGGATGATTCATCTTTCTCAACGAAGTCAAATGCACCCAATTTCATGGCCTCAACAGCCAGTTGAATGGTTGCATAAGCAGTCAGCATGATGACAACTGTTTGAGGGAAGTTCAGTTTGATTTCTTTTAGCACAGATATGCCGTCAATTTCACCTAGAGCATAATCAAGTAGAACCAGATCTATCTCATGCTTTTCAAGAATGGTCCGGGCAGACTCAATTTTAGTTGCGGTATGCACGACGTTTTCATCACTCTGCAAGAGTCGTTTCATGGAATTACAGATGAGTTTTTCGTCATCCAGAATGAGGGTATTAAAAGGCATCTTTTATCATCCTTGGTGATTGTTAAAATAAATATTTATGGTGGTCCCCAGATCAAGTTCGCTGAGCACCTCGATTCTTGCGCCATGATCATCCAGAATCCGCTGACAGATGGCCAGGCCAAGACCAGTGCCACCCTTCGACTTTGTAAAAAATGGATCGAAAATGCGATCCAGATCTTCCTTGGCAATACCGCAGCCATTATCTGCTACAGAGACCATCTGGAAATCAGGACTGAATTCCGTTTTCAGTATAAGTTCGCCTTCCTGACCCATAGCTTGAAAGGCGTTCAGTATGAGATTGACAAATACCTGGACCAATTTGTGCTCATCACCTTCGATAGTGACGGAGGTCTCCGCCAACTCTCTGCGAATGCGAATTCTGGATTTTTTCAACTGTTTTTCCACCAGATCCAGTGCTTTTTGGAGAATTGCGTTTATCGCCAGGGGCTTGTTTGTTTTTCGATGGGGACGGGAGTAGTCCAAAATCGCTGTCACGATACGATGAATCCGGTCGATACTATCGCGTAATTCGGGATAAATAGTTTCAAATTCTTTCGGATCGCCCTGCTTTTGCTTTAGATATTCTATATTCGTGGTCAGAGCATACATGGGATTTCGAATCTCATGAGCGATGCCTGACGACAATTTACCCAGAGCAAACATCTTTTCGGCTTGAATGGAGAACCTCTCTATTTGTTTCCGCTCACTAATATCATGGAGATAGACGAAGGTAAGGTCGCCATCATCCCCCTGGGTGACCCCAGAGCCGATAAAGACCTCGACAGAAATTTCAAGCTTATCCTTGGTTTTAAGAATACCTTCAAATTGCTGCTCCATGGTTTCAGGCAAGTTCTTTCTCATACTCTGCCTGGTGTTAGCCTTATCAATCAATGCAAAAAGATTCATCCCTTTTAGCTCTTCATCCGAGTAGCCGGTATATCGCTGAAAATTATGGTTGTAATTGAATATGCAATCTTTCGGGTCAATTATAGCGATCAGCTCAGGCGAATTTTCAATCAAGGAGCGACTCATTATTTCGGAGGTTTTCAATTGTTCAGTATCATCATGAATACGTTGTGCCATACCCTTGAAGGCCTGAGACAAGCTGCCAATTTCATCCTGACTTTTGACATTGAAATCAACTGCATATTGCCCATCCTGCATTTCGTGGGTCTTGCCTTCCAGAATTCTTAGCGGTTCAATAATAGAACGCTGGAGCAGGAAGTAGGTGAGCAAGCTCAAAATTATTATGACTATGATCATGAGCGTGAGCAGAAATTCTACATTAGAATGGCGAGCTTTCAGGTGTTCCTCCATGGGCAGAGTAACACTAATACCACCTCTCAAATCACCCTCCTCATAACCGTGTTGAGCATGACAGCTGAGACAGGCTTCTCGAGTATATAAGGGTGCGAAATAACGATAGTAATGTTTCCCGTCTCGTTCTTCCAATCGTGAATATTCTAAATGATCTACTTCCTCAGAATTATCGAGAAATTGCAGAGCCTCCTCTTCGAAGGTATCCGGTATATTTTCGGGGTTGATGAACCGTGTGCTGGCCATATGAAATGAAAATTTTCCTCCAGTCGCTTCACTAATAGCACTAAGCTCACGCGTAACCAGAGCCGGATTTTTCAGAAGCAGGGTGTCTCCGGAATCGGTAAATAATTGGGGATGATCTAAATAGGGATTCGCTTCCATCCCAGGTTGTTTAACAACCAGTACACCCTCGTGATCGGCAACCCACTTTCGTGTAATAAGCACATTTTTGAATATTGAGCGGGCAGAGGTCAAGAGCGTATCTTCACTTTGTCGATCAACCCGAATCAGTAATCCAAAAAACAGGACTGACATCATGATTGAAGCAGTGCCAGCCACTATAATACTGACTTTTAAGTTTAATCGCATACTTCCCTCAATTTATTTCCTCAGGCTAGATTAAAATTACACTGAATTGTGAATCAGCAAACATTGCTTAAACACAAAAACCAACAAGAATCAATAGCGACTAAATATAGTCAAAGCGACTGTATATAGTCAATAATTGAATTTATCAATGACCGATTAGTTACATGGTATAATAATAAAATCAATAGAATCAATCATATAGATAGGCTTCAGAATTCTGGCACGTCATTTGAGTTATAGAGGTCGAAAATGATTTCAAAATTCATAAAAAAAGGAGAATAGAAGTGAGGAAATTGATTGTTAGTCTTCTCGTTGGGATTTTGGTCTTGAGCGTATCAGCTCTGGCGACAGAATTCAAAATTGGGGGAGTGTATACTGCATGGGCTCAATCACAACAAGCCTTTACGTTGAAGGAAGATGCCTATGATCACAATTATGTGGTTCAGATGCTACGTTTCAATGTCCAGGGAATCGCCAGTGATAATCTCAAATTTGTCACCCGCTTTGATATGGCTCAAGGCTGGTGGGGTGTAGATAATGCGCTGAAAAGTAAAATTCGCACCGGTACCGGTGGAGGATCAGCCCTCTTCGATTTTAAAGATACAAATTTTCTGCTGCATGTCGATCACGCCTATGTGGACATGACGCTTCCCAATATGCCTGTAAACCTCAAAATTGGTCGCCAATGGTTTGGTTTGGGAAACAAGTTGATGGTTGATAATAACTACGAAGGTGTTCAGCTTGGCTACAAAGGACTTAGCCTGGGTTGGGCCAAAGTGAGTGAAGGTGGCGATGGCACGACTGACAATGTTGTCTATGACGCAGTTGTTACCGATTCTGTTATCGTGGATAATCGTGATGCCGATCTCTATGTTGCCAACTATAAGGGAAAAGCTGGCGCACTCTCCTATGATGCCTTTGGTTTTTACTACAAAGACAAGAGTATTGAAGATGGGGATGCCTATATCCTGGATCATCTACAATTTTTCAGAAACAAAGATGCAGCCACGGTCACGGAACTCATGGCTGGTGGAATTGCAGCAAACTACAAGGCTGGCAAGGTCTCTGTTAAGGGTGAATTCGACTTTCTGACTGGAAAAGATGAAATCAATGATCTCGATCTTAGTGGCTACAATGTTTATGCTAACCTGAATTACGCTCAGAATGATAAGCTCAGTATTGGTACTGTCCTCGGTATGGGCTCAGGTGACGATGCAAATGAAGCAGGCTTCACAAACGTGAACAAGCTGCGTACTTCCGGATTTTTCTACATCACAGAAATCTGGGAAGATTCCATTATGCCCGATGAAGAAGGTATCACGCCACAAGGCCTTGGGGCGCCAAATGTAAAGGCTTACCGTGAGCTTGAAAACACGACAATTGCTCAGGTAAATGCTACTTATAAGCTGATGAAAAGTACCTCACTGTTTCTCTCAGGTAGTTATATCATGGCCTCAAATGATATTATGGCTGATGATGGTACCCTGTCCACTGACTTAGGTACTGAAATCGATTTCTGCATCAAGCACAATGTATACAAAAATGCATTATTCATGCTTAGGGGTGGATATTTCATTCCTGGCGATGCTGCAGGTTATCTGATTAATGGTCACAATGTTGATATGGTTCCAGCCTATGAGTTAAAGGGCATGGTAGTCTATAAGTTCTAGCTTGAATAGCCCCTGATGTGAACAGCTCATATCAGGGGCATTTATTTTGGAGGTAAAAACGTGAAAATAAATTTTAAAATCGGTATGCTGGCTATGATAATCATAGCCCTCGTAGCCTTTTCCATTTCCTGCGCACCACCAATAGGAGATGAGAAAGTGAGAGTACCTGCTGAGGTTCATCCCGGCTTAACAGATGAAATGAGCTGTCTTGACTGTCATTCGGAATTGACGCCTGACATCACCAATGATTGGAAAAAAAGCGGCCATGGCAAAATGAATTATGGCTGCTATATATGCCACGGAGATGGTACTGTCAGCTTTACATCTAAGCCAACTAATGATGGCTGTATCTCCTGTCATTCCGCGAGCACTACCCATATTGAAAAGTATCCACACATGAGCTGTTTTGACTGTCACAACGGTCACAGCCTTATCGTAGGTTAAGGAGGACGATAATGAAACCAGTAAATCGTCGAGAATTTTTAAAAACCTCTGCAGCAGCAACTGCGGCAGCAGGAATTGGCGTAAGTTTATTCCCCGGTATGGCACTGGCTGATACCGGTTCAAACAGTATTAACTGGCACAAGTCCGTGTGCCGCTATTGCGGTGTAGGCTGTGGCATTATGATCGGTGAGAAAGATGGCCGGGTTCAGGCTGTCAAAGGTGATAAAGAGAATACGATCAACAAAGGCCATTTGTGCGTAAAGGCTTATTATCTACCCAAAGCCATTCACTCCAAAACTCGCCTGCAACATCCTATGATCCGCAAAAATGGTAAGCTTGTTCAAGCAAGCTGGGATGAAGCCTTAGGTCTTGTAGCAGATAAGTTTAACAGAATCCGCAAAACTCATGGCGGCGATGCCCTGGCCTTCTATGGTTCAGGACAGGCTGAAACTGAGGAAACCTATATGGCCAACAAGCTTTTTAGAGGCTGTATCGGAACAAACAACGTGGAAGGTAATCCACGGCTATGCATGGCCAGTGCCGTGGGTGGTTATTTGACCAGTCATGGTGCAGATGAACCAGCCGGTACCTATGATGATATTGAAAAAACCAATCTGTTCATGCTGGTAGGATCCAACACAGCTGAAGCGCATCCAATCGTCTTTGAACGCATCATGCGTCATAAGAATAATAATCCAGATGTGAAGATTGTCATTATTGATCCACGCAAAACACCGACTGATCAGGTCGCTGATCTGCATCTATTCCCCAAGCCGGGCTATGATTTACCCGTCTTTAATGCCATTTCTCAAGTTCTGATTGCAGAAGGCTATGCTGATGAAAAGTTCATCAAAGCTCATGCTTTCATGAAAACAAACAAGGGAGAGAAAGTATCCTTTAAAGAATACAAAAGATTCCTTGAGGATTATACACCTGAGAAAGCTTCAGTAATAAGTGGAGTACCTGCTGATGATATCATCAAGGCAGCCCGTATTTTTGGAAGAGCCACAACTGCCATGTCAATGTGGACCATGGGATTGAATCAACGCCAACGTGGTGTCTGGTCAAATAACCTGGTACACAACTGGCATCTAATTACCGGTAAAATTGGTGTGCCTGGCAGTGATGCTTTCTCACTGACTGGTCAGCCCAATGCCTGTGGTGGTGTGCGCGAAGGTGGCGGTTTATGTCACATATTACCAGGTCATCGTCTGGTTGTCAAAGAAGCACATCGCAAACAGGTTGCTGATGTCTGGGGTGTACCTGCAAATCGTATTCCCCCCAAACCAGGTAAGCATACCATTGCCATGTTTCAGGGTCTGAATGATGCAGACATTCGTGGTATCTATATCATGTGTACAAATCCCGCACAGTCGCTTCCCAATGCCAAGAAATATTGGGAAGGACTCAAGGATCAATTTGTAGTCGTTGCTGAATCATTCTACCCAACTATGACTACCAAATATGCAGATGTTGTGCTGCCAGCAGCCTTCTGGTCTGAAAAAGAAGGTGTCTATGGCTGTACAGAACGTCGCTCACAGCATATGGCCAAGGCAATTGAACCTGCCGGTGAAGCAGTATGGGATGCCTTTATCTTGCGTGATCTTGGTAAAAGAATGGGCTTTAAAAAAGAGTTCGCCAAGTACGCCACGGCAGAAATCATCTGGGATGAGTATCGTGGCCTGACCAAGGGCAAGGATATGGATCTTACTGGCGCTCCTTATGATCGCTTGAAAAAAGTCCGTGGCTTGACCTGGCCGGTTCCTTCCGTTGAACATCCCGGAACATATAAACGCTATACTGATGGTGATCCAATCTATGATGCTCTTCCGGCTACCAAGAAAAAGGGTCGCCGCATGTACTTCTACGGCCCGAAAGCCAAGGAAGGCAAGGCTACTATCTGGTTACGCCCTCATGCTGCTCCAGCCGAGCCATGTGATAAGGAGTATCCTTATGCTTTAACGACAGGGCGCATTCTTGAGCATTGGCATACGCTGACGATGACCGGAACATCTCCGGAGTTGAACCGGGCTGTTCCAAAAGCTTATGCCGAGATACACCCGGATGATGCGAAAAAACTGGGAATCCAAAATAGAAAAGATTTGATCCTTACCACGCGACGTGGAGAACTGAGGATTGAAGCCCGGGTTATCGATCGACCAGCGCCGGGCACGATCTTTGTCCCCTGGCATTGGGAAGAATGGCCTATCAATGTGTTGTGCAACGATGCCTTTGACCCTGGTTCCAAAGAACCAGAGTATAAGGTAGCTGCAGCACAGGTTCGAAAGGCCTGACAATCAACTTCCAAAGTACCAAGATAGCTATCAGCAAGTGGGGAACGATCCTGTTCCCCACTTGTCATGGTAATTAGCATGGGCTCAACTGCGCCTGAAATGATTTCGCGTCAGGATTTCCTGCGCAGTTTTTTTAAAAGTGCAGGAAGCAGTGCTGCAAGGCTGCGTCCCATGTCTCCCCAGGTCTTATTGCCACCAGGGAGTCAGGGCTGGTCCCATTTCATAGCAAACTGCGATCAATGTTATGACTGCGTTTCAAAATGTCCCCATGAAGCCCTGCGTGTTGTTCGAGACAGCAATCCCAAACTTGAGGGTTATCCAGCCATTTATCCAGGTCTGGTTAGCTGTGAGGGTTGCTGGGAACAGGAATGTATCAAGGCTTGTCCCACAGATGCGTTAAGTGAAGATTTAAGCTCTGCACCACTCCAGGAGCTTTTTATTGATGAAAACCTTTGTCTGGCTTTCAAGGGTCAGTTTTGTACTACCTGCGTAGGGCGCTGTCCGCACCAGGGTACAGCTCTGACGCTTGATAAAGATGGAAAACCAAAACTGGATATGACTCACTGTACAGCGTGTGGCATTTGTATTAATGTCTGCCCTGCACCACAGTCAGCAATTCAAATCAAAGAACAGGAATTAGTATGCCCATAGCCGGCCTTGTAATAATGACGAAACCCGACAAAGCTGATGAAGTCCTTGATGGTCTAAAACAAGTACCTGGAATTACCACATACGGTATTCACAAGGATAATCATATTGTTGCTGTATTGGAAACAAGCAGCATTGAAGAACTAAAGGTAACCAGCTTGTCCATCATGGATGATATTCCCAATGTCATGGGTGTCTACCCTTCATCCGTGAATTATGAAGATCTAGAGGACGTCGATGAATAAAGTCATCGGTTGCCATTAATCATGATACTAAATCTGCTTCAAAATCTTGCCAACATACGGCATCCCTTACGGCCACCTGGTGCTGTGTCTGAACAAGAATTTAGTGAGAAGTGTATCCGATGTCGTAAATGCGAAGCAGTTTGTCCCTACGAAGCCATCAAGATGACAGATTTTAGCTGGTACTCCAAGACCGGTACGCCAATCATCATTCCCGAAGAAATACCATGTTATCTATGTGATGATCTACCCTGTATTGAAGTTTGCCCCACAGAAGCCCTCACTCCCGTTAAAGAACGTAGCGACATCGCCATGGGTATTGCCAAGCTTGATGAGAGTCTCTGTTTCGCCTATAACGGTATTCTTTGTCGTGCTTGTTACGAACGCTGTCCAGTTTATGGTGAAGCCATCACTCTGGACCAAGAATTATATCCGGTGGTTCATGAAGATAAATGCGTAGGCTGCGGAATTTGTGAGCAAGTCTGTCCTGTGGAACCAACGGCCATTATCATTGAAAGTGCTCATGAGGTGAATGCATGATGACCTGGTTCCTGAATCATTCACGGCTCTTACGACGTAGTACCCAGATATTCAGTTTAGTTTTTCTAATAGCTGTTCCCTTTCTCAATAAGCAAGGCCACGATTGGTTCGTGGGAACGCTTTATAGTATTGATATCCTGGGGTGGACCATTGCCGATCCAGCCATGATCCTACAGATGATTCTACAGGGGCAACCCCTGCTCTGGACACTGGTTCTGGCTGTCTTGATTCCCATTATCCTGGCTCTGATCTTTGGCAGGATATTTTGCAGCTGGATGTGTCCCTATAATTTTTTAGCCGAACTGCTTTACAAGCTGCGGCGCTTGGTATTCCCCCGGGAAAAAAACCGTAACCACAATCCGGTGAGAAATTCCCAGTGGGCTATCCTGGCCAGTATCTTTTTACTGATATTACTCACAGGGATACCCCTCATTGTTTTTCTCTCTATGCCGGGACTGTTGACAGCAGAAATAACGGATCTGGTTTTTGGCGGAGATCTTGGACTTGAGCTCGTTCTGGTCGCTTGTGTCTTATTGCTGGACACATTTATTCTAAAGCGAGCCTGGTGTAAATTTCTATGCCCCGTTGGGTTCACACTTTCACTGTTTAAAACACCTCTGACCCTCCGTGTGATATCGCGATCCACTGTCTGTGTAGATTGTGACACCAAAAGGGAGCACACCTGTAATCAGGCTTGTCCTCTGGATCTAAATCCACGTCTTTCGAAAAATTTATATCCAGGCTGCTACAATTGTTTGGACTGCGTTTGTTCCTGTCACCAGCACGGGGGAGCTCTGGATGTGGAAATCGGATCTTCACAAAAAATTAAAAATACATATAAGGAGATAGCTTAATGGAAAATGAACAGCCGGAACAAGCTAGCCGGCGTGATTTTCTCCTGCGATTTGGAGCATTCGGTGCGCTTGTATTGGCCCTGGGCGGATTTACTCGTCATTTGCTAGTATACTTTACACCAAAACGAAAGCTCGCCAGTACTCACAAATATCTGGTTTCAAAGGTGGACGAAATCCCCGTAGGCAAGGCTAAGGAAATTAAAATTCAGGGCAAACCTGTTTTTGTGGTCCATTTAGAAGATGGTTTTAAAGTTTTTTCGGGTGTGTGTACTCACTTGGGTTGCATCGTGAGATGGGAACCGAGTAAAAGCCGATTTTATTGCCCCTGTCATAAAGGGATATTTGATGAAACAGGTCAAGTGACTGGTGGTCCACCCCCGAGAGCTCTAGACGAATTCAAAGTGGAACTGGACAAGAATCTCGTTTTCATTGAAGTCGCTGATAAACAGAAAGGACCCTGGACATGAGTGCCAAAGCATGGTTCAAAGAGCGATTTCCCATCGATTATGAGAAGTTCATTGATCTCAATGAAAAACTCTTCATCAAAGAGCCCATCCCGCTACACATGAAGAAATGGATGCTGGCTATGGGGACGACACCCTTTATTCTGTTCCCGCTTCAGATATTAACTGGAATAATGTTGAGTTTCTATTTTGTACCCTCGCCTGAAATGGCACATGAAAGTGTCAGATATATCACGGAAGAGGTCAGCCTGGGTTACTGGGTACGTGGCTTTCATCATTGGGGAGCCCATTTGATGATCATCAGCATTTTTCTGCACATGATGCGCGTCTTTTTTACCCAATCCTATCGCAAACCCCGGGAAATAAACTGGGTGTTTGGATTTGTATTGCTGGGGCTTGTGATGACAATCTCCTTCACAGGATACTCCCTGACCTATAACCAGGTCTCCTATTGGGCTATGACCGTAGGTACAAATATGTTGGCTGAGGTACCCCTGGTTGGACCCTTCATTCTGGAGCTGTTGAGGGGAGGACCGGATGTCACTACGAATACATTGACCCGCTTCTATACCCTGCATGTTTGGTTGCTGCCTCTGCTGATCACCTTACTCATTGTCGTACACATCATCATTCTCAGGTTACATGGGATTTCCGAGCCGGAGGGATTTAAAAAGGGCTACTACGCATTCTATCCCACCCATTTTAACAAAATAATCGTTGTTACATTGTTTCTAATCTCATTGATCAGCCTGCTAGCGGTGACTTTACCACCTGGTATTGGTGTACCTGCTGATCCATTGAATACACCCCTGCATATCAAGCCGGAATGGTACTTCTTCCCAATTTTTCTATTCCTCAAATGGGTACCATTAAATATTGGATTGCTCATCATTGGTCTGGCCATCCTGGGGATAGTCTTCTGGCCTTTTTTGGAACCGTTATTAGCCAAAAAAGAGAAACATCGAAGTATGATCAATTTCACTATTGGAGCAGTGACTATTCTGACTCTGATCATTTTTACACTCATTCAAACTTTTAC
>JAYEKW010000033.1:0-3692 GCA_034716895.1 Candidatus Neomarinimicrobiota bacterium | reverse complement strand
TGGATGGAAATGAAAAACAACCTATGACCCATGATGTAAGCGCACGACTGGCTACAGAATCTCAGGCACCCTGGAGTTTCAGGACGGTCTGGGACGAAGAGAATCTGGGTAGTTGGGAAGTCAAACGTGAACGCATGGAATCTATTTGTGCAAGTTGTCATGCCCCCGATTTTATCGAAACCTACCTACTTACAGCGGATTTGGTCAACCTCCAATACAATGAGATGCGTCGCACCTTTGTTTACTGGACCAAGAAATTAACGGGCAGTGGCGTCATTGATCGTCTTGAAGCAGAGGGTAAGTTTAAATCAAATCCTGTGTTGAATGGCTGGGATGAAGTCCCTGAGCAGGAGATGTATAACTCCTGGCACCACCAGGGTCGTCGTTTTCGTCATGGTGCTGAAATGATGGGTGCTGATTATACCCAATGGCATGGTGTCTGGGAGATGCAGCTGTCCATGATCGAGATGATCACCTGGGCTGCTGAGCAGGGTGATCCTGAAGCTGAAGAATGGGTGAACAACAACCATCCTTCAAAATTCATTCCCTATGCCCTCTATGATATACCTGGCAGTGCCTGGGGAATCAATGTCATGGCTGATACCACACCCTTTGTTTATTCGTATGAAGACTATTGGGATAGAATAAAAGCCAACGTTGAAGCTGCCTATCACAATGGTTTTCTCGCCAAAGATCAGTGGGAATTATGGTTGGATCGATATGAGAATCTCGAACATTACAGTGGTCTGAAGTATGTAGATCGACCTGAGGTACAGGAGCTCTGGAATATGTACAAAGAGCGCAATGTTATCGATACAGAAGCATTTACAGAAAAAGCTGTTAAGCTAAAATTGCCCGGGAAACCATTCGGCGACTAATAACAGCAATGAACATATAACTCCGTGCGTGGAGACCTAAGAACTCGGTTTATGGTCTCCACGCCGTGGGTACAGCTGGAAACGGCTGTGTCTCCCGATCAGGCTTAGCCCTGTGAATTGGAAAGGAGAATGGTTAAAAATCTGATTCGTCCTGGAGATGTCAATCCTGACACGATTGGTTTCAAGGAAACAGGATTAGATTTTTAGCTAAAACACGATGAAAAGCTTAAAATTTTTTCCCCCAAGATCAACTTTGATTAGCCTGCTTACTTTACTTTTATCCCTGGGTAGTAATGCCCAGGCGACAGATCAGCTCAAGGGAAGAGTATGGGATGCCAACAACCAACAACCCGTACCAGGTGTGGAAATCAAAGTCGATGCATCTTCGATTGCTTCCACAAGCGATGACGATGGCTATTATGAAATCGACTTAAACTCATTTGATACTGAACAGATACGCTTTAGCCATATTGGCTACCAGGACCAGATAATTGAAATTCTCAGGGATGGTGAAATCCTTGAATCCCTGGATGTTTATCTACAACCCACAATCTTGCATGGGAATGAGGTCATGGTTACTGCTACTCGTACCAGCCGTAGCCTGGCTCAAATTCCAGGACGAGCAGAAGTGATCCTCTCTGCAGATTTTAATCATACAACCGCTACCCGGATCGATGCTGCTCTGCAGCGTATCCCGGGGATAAACATACACCGTACCTCAGGGGATTATGAAGTACGCCCTGTGATTAGCATGCGAGGTGTCGGGGGAGGTGATCCGGGTAGAACCCTGGTTCTCGTGGATGGAGTTCCACTGAATAAATCAGACACGGGAGTAGCAAATCTCAAGCGAATTCAGATGCAGCGGATTGATCGTGTGGAAATACTAAAAGGTGCGGGATCAGCACTTTATGGTGCCAGTGCCATGGGTGGTGTCATCAATATTCTTACTCGGCCGGCCCCAGATAATTTTAGCGGTCAGATAGATTTTCATAGCGGCACACATAATACAAAAAATATTAATATGAGTTTGGCTCGTCGTTTCGATAATGGTATAGAACTGTCCCTGAGCGGATATGACGGAAAAGGGGATGGATATCTCGATATTCCCGATACGCTTCAGGACCAGTACACAGTTCCTCTCTTTTTCAATGAAACTGGAGGGAGTGTACGACTGGGTTTGAATCGGTCGCCTGCTTTGGCTGTTAAACTGAGTTATTCCATTGACATGGATAAGCGTGGAGAAGGTTATAAAATCGAACATGAACTGGGGAATCATCGTGATTTCACCACTGAAAATTTCCAGCTTAATCTGAAGGGGAAACTTAGTGTCGGCCACTATGATATTAGTGCCTATATCCAGCAAGAAGATTACCTGCGGGTTAGCGAGGCTTTTAAAAAAGCCACATATAACCGTTTTGATGTAAAATCCAATCGACTGGATCGTGGAATCCATGCCCTCTTGAGCAGTGAGGTAGGTTTCCTCCATACACTCACTGCCGGACTGGAGGGTAAATTGGGTAGTGTCGACGGAGGTGACTATTATTTGACTTCCCCTGACACCATTTTGAACCGGGGAGAAATGATCTTCCTATCCGCTTATGTCCAGGATGAGATTCAGTTATTAGACAAGCGTCTGCGTTTGCTGGCTAGCTTACGACAGGATCATGTGACCTTTCAGAATGGTAGTTTTTCGGCCAATCAGACCAATAATGCTTTTTACGCCTACAGCGGGGAGCTTGATGATCATAGCTGGTCAGCCTGGAGTCCCAGGATCGGTTTGAGATACGTATCATCAGCTCAGCTCAGTGCCTATGCGAATTACTCCAGGGGTTTCCGAGCGGCGCCATTGGATGATATCTGTCGCTCAGGATTTATGCGACTCGGCCCTAAAATTGCCAATCCGGAATTAGGACCAGAAACCATTAGAAGTGTTGAGCTGGGTCTGGATTATTCTCCCAATACCTCATTTAGTCTGGCTCCCAGTTTTTACTTCTCACAGGGGGAAGATTTTCTGTATTATGTCGCTACTGGCGATTCACTGTGGGGAAGAAGTCCCATCTTTAAACGAGAGAATGTAACCAGTGTGGAAATTGTGGGAAGTGAACTGGAAATGGCAATAAAGCCATACAGCAATTTGCAGATTTCAGCCCATCTAACTCTTAACAAATCTACGATTGACGTTTTTAATGAGAACCCAGAACTGCAGGGGAATGACTTAATTTTTTCTCCCCGCAAGCAAACCGGGCTCAACCTGTTCTGGGAACCCTCATGGGCGAGTATTACCCTGGATTTACACTATAAAGGAGAACAGTTTCTTGATGATGCCAACGTTGAGAAATTGCCAGCCTATGCGCTGCTTGACATGTTTGTCTCTAAAACGCTGTGGGAGCATGTGCAGCTCACGATGGGAATTGTGAACATGGGTGATAAGCGTTATCTGGAAAACTTAGAACGCTTGTCGCCAGGTCGTCTCTATCAATTTCAAGCGTCATATGAATGGTAGAACTTTTCACAATCCTAAAAGCAATGTAGTCTACTCAGGTGATGGGAATAGTGTAATCTCCCTCTATTTCGTGAAGAGTATGGTGGTAGATCCACAACCGACCCGCAAGGTTTACTTCACCGGATTAATCAACATAGACAAAAATGGTTTCAGCCATTTATTATTCTCTCCCGGTTAAAGCTATTTAGTCTGATACGAAATTTGTCTGATTCTTTCTGGCAAGTGTTCTTCTTCAAGCACTAATCCTATCTCGTCATGTTTTGCATCAGCGAGACTCGCTAGTCGTTCAACCATTCCCAGGGACATTAACA
>JAYEKW010000032.1 GCA_034716895.1 Candidatus Neomarinimicrobiota bacterium | reverse complement strand
ATAGATCTAACTGGAAACTCGTCATCCGGGTTCACCCGAATACCGCTGGTATAACCGGTGAGAATAGTCAATTCATGGACAGCTTGAAACAACTCATGGAGAATTCTGCTGAAAACATTGATTTTATCATGCCTGAAGAGTCTGTCAATTCTTATCAGCTAATTGAGATGTCAGCTGCTGTGTTCACTTTTATATCCACCATAGGGCTTGAAGCAGCCTTCATGGGTAAACAAAGCCTTTATGCCAGTAAGAGTCCATTCTACGCCTCGGATTTTAGCCTGAACCTCGATACCCCAGAAAACCTGGAACAACTGATCGAAAAATCAATCAGTGTCCCCATGAGCCCGGAACAGCTGACTTCTGCATACCGTTTTGGATATCACTACTTTATTCGTCAAAGTCTCCCTTTTGCTCAAGTCCAGGTTCAAAATGTTCATTTTGGAAGAATAACTTATAATTCTGATGAAGATCTTAAACCAGGTCAGGATGAACATCTGGATCACATGTGTGATGTCCTGCTTAATGGTGTACCCGTCATTAAATCACCTGATGTGGAAGTGGATCTAGACCACCATGCTGAGACTGAGCATGTTGCTGAACGGATGGAGCAGTTTAATAAATATTATCAAGAGTTGGAGCAGGAATTAAGATCAAACAGGGTCGTGGATGAGGGAAAGCAAACTGATCAAATAAGTACACTTAAAAGGCATGGTAATAGGAGTGTAACCGGAAAGGCAAGCGTATCAGTAGTGATTCCGTGTTACAATTATGCTGCTTACCTGCGAGAGGCAGTTGAAAGTGTTGTCAAGCAGACCTTCAGCGATTGGGAAGTGATCATTGTTAACGATGGCAGCACGGACAACTCGGTTGATGTTGCTCAAACCCTGATAGCAGAATATCCACATTACCGGATACAGCTCATCGATCAACCAAACAGTGGTCAACCAGCTATCGCCCGTAATAATGGGATCAAGCAATCCACTGGACGGTTTATTCTGGCATTGGATGCAGATGATTATCTCCATTCCAAAGCTTTGGAAAGACTGATGGGAGCTGTTGAGAAATATGGTGAACAACCAACTGTGGCATTTGGATGGCTGCAGTCCTTTGGTAGTGATGATTCACTTTGGAGTGCCAGTGATTTTAATACTGCTGATCTGTTAAGACGTAATCAACTACCAGCCGGATCGCTCTATCATCGATCAGTTTGGGAACTACAGGGAGGTTACCGGGAAAATGTGGCTGGTTTTGAGGACTGGGATTTCTGGATCGGTGCAGCCAGGATCGGTGCCACTTTTCATAATGTGCCAGAAATAGTCCAATATTATCGGAAAACTGAAAATACTTCGCTTATCGATACGGCTGTTGTGAAACACGAATGGTATGTTGCCAGCATTATTCAGAACAATGCTGCTGTCTACGAACCGATTGAGCTGGATTGGGCTCAAGACTATTTACAGCGGAATCCTGAAATTCCGGAGCAGGCAGAAGTACATGGAACTCAAGATCACTTTCCAGCTGTAAGTGCCGTACTGGTAAATAGTCACCCCGAGCGTTACACAGAAACAGAATGTGAGTGGGCTCAGCAATATCAGTTGGATAACCCTTTTCATTTAACAAAACGAATAGAAAGCTGGCAGAAAAAAATGAAATTTCCAATTACTGCCATCATTGCCGCATACAACGAAGGTGATGTCATTTATCATGTCATCCGTGATCTGGTGGAGCAGGATATTCAAGTGGTCTTCATCGATCACCATTCCACAGACAACACTTTATCAGAGGTGAAACGCTGGCAGGGGAAAGGGGTTATTCGAATCGAATCCTTCCCTGAAGACGCTGGTATGAAGATTCCTGATGATGTTTATTCCTGGCGGTACATCCTCCGGCGTAAACAGGACATCGCTGCAGAAATGGGACCAGGCTGGTATATCCATACTGATGCAGATGAATTCAGGGAATCCCCCTGGCTGGATTTGAACTTGCGGGCAGGGATCGAGCGGGTTGATGCCGAAGGTTATAATGCTATTAATTTTAAGCTGTTTGATTTTAAACCAACTGGAAATAATTTCGTTTCAGGTAGTGATGTTCGAGATTCACTATCCAGCTATGACCTTGATATACACACATATAACGCTGTTCAGGTCAAGTGCTGGAAGAACTTCGGCCAAGCTGTGAATCTATGGGAATTAGGTGGTCATGATGTGAGCTTCGATGGACGCAAGATCTATCCCCTTCCTTTCATTTTACGTCACTATGCTATTCGCTCTCAAGCCCATGGAATGCAGAAAGTATTTCAGGATCGAAAAGCCCGCTTTGACCAACATGAGCGAGATGCAAAATGGCATACCCAATATGATGATGTGACTGAGGACGAAAACCAATTTGTGAGAGATCCAGCCGAACTGGTCACCTGGGACAGAGCAGCAGCCTGTACTACTTGTCTGGATACCGCCAATGCCCAAACCCAAATTGATAAGTATTATGAATTCAGTCGTCCGGATATCCAGGAACTGATAGATCCAAAAGCACGGAGAATATTGGATATTGGTTGCGCTGCAGGAAAAATGGCAGCCGAGATCAAACAAAAACTGGGCGCCGAAGTCTGGGGTATCGAGCCAGTTGGCAAAGCAGCTCGTCAAGCAGAACAAAAATTAGACAAAGTGGTCCATTCGGGTATTGAAGAAGCCATGGATGAGTTACCAGATCAATTCTTCGATGTAATTATTTTTGCAGATGTACTTGAACATCTGGAAGACCCTCACTCCATCCTTAAAATGATAACTGGAAAACTCAGTCGCAACGGACAGATCATTGCCAGTATTCCAAATGTTCGTCACTGGTCAGTCGTAAAGGGCTTACTGGAAGGACGTTGGGACTACGAAGATGCCGGTATTCTGGATCGTACTCATTTACGTTTTTTCACCCGAAAATCTGTAGATGATCTATTCAATCAGTCTGGTTACCATATTATAAGTATATCTGCTACTTCTTTTGAAGGACAGGGTGCTCCCGACAAAGTTGTAAATGCTCTTGCTAAAAGTGGTCTTGATGTAGCAAGCCTCAAGGAAGATTCCAATCACTATCAATATCTGGTTAAGGCAGAGCTCACACAGCAAGTTGCTCAATTGAATGCTGATGTACCGCTGGTTAGCATCATCATGCTTACCTGGAATGCGCTGGACTATACCCGCAAATGCGTCAGATCCATTGAAGAACATACGGACTATCCGCATGAGATCATTTTTGTGGATAATGGTTCTACCGATGGTACCAGGAAATATCTCAAACGGTTGGTCAAGGATAAGCCCAACTACAAACTAATTGAGAATTCCGAGAATAAAGGTTTTGCCGCCGGGAATAACCAGGGCGTGGATTTTGCTTCTGGAAAATATGTTTTGCTTTTGAACAATGACGTACTGGTTGCTGATGGATGGCTGTCACACCTGGTGTCAGCATTGGAACGAGATGAGAAGATCGGCATGGTCGGTCCCATCACCAATCATATTAGCGGTCGGCAAATGATCACGGATATTCCCTATCAGGATGATCTCGGGTATCATGAATATGCCGGAGGGGTGCTTGCTCAAAACCCGCATAAGATCACTCCTCGCCGCCGGATCGCAGGATTTGCAGTTCTCCTTGAAAAGACCCTGTATCAGGAGGTTGACGGGCTTGATGAAAGCTTTGGAAGCGGCAATTTCGAAGATGATGATCTTTGCCTCAAAGTACGGGCTGGTGGCTATGCCATCATGGTGCATGAGGGTGTATTTATTCATCATTATGGTAGCCAGACCTTTAAAGCAAACCAGATCGATTATTCGGCCTCATTGAAAGCAAAGGGCAGTGTATTCACCAGGAAATGGCCTGATGTGAATTATGATGAGTTGATCGAAATAAAAAACCCATTGAATGAATTTCATCCCAATCTGTATCTGGCTGGAATGGAGCACCTGGAAAAGAGTGAATTTGATGCTGCCTATGAAATATTTGAACAATTGGTCGCTGAGGATCCCCTATATGAAGATGCCCTGGTGGGGTTGGTTATGGCTGCAAAATCATCTGATCGTTCTGAAGTGGCAATTTCAAGTGTCCGTCGACTGATTCGCTTGAATCCTGAGCATGCGGTCGCCTATAACCTATCTGGTCTGATCGCAGCTGAATCAGGTGAACTGGAGAGTGCTAAAAAACTCTTCAAGCTTGCCTGGGAGAAGGATAAACAATTCTTTGATGCAGCTCGCAATCTGGCTGAAATCATGCTGATGAATGATGAATTTCAAGCGGGTATTCAGATATTGAATGATATTCTGACCTTTGAGCCGTATGATGTATTAACCTTATTACGTTTGGCAGAACTGAATCTGGAAGCTGGTCGGGATGAGACAGCACTTGAATTGACCCACAGAGTGTTGGAAATAGATCCAGCCCAGCCCGTAGCCCAGCAATTTATCAAAAGCCTGGAGACATAGATCATGACCTTTCTGGAAAAAAAATCCGCCAGAGAATTTGAAGAAGGGGAGATCATCTTTAAAGAGCATGATCCTGGAAGTTCCATGTTTATCATACAATCTGGAGCAGTGGAGGTCTCCTCAATCAAAAACAATCAAAAGGTGGTTTATGCGCATCTGAAGACCGGAGCTATATTTGGAGAAATGGCCCTTATTGATGGACAGCCCCGTTCGGCCACTGTCACCAGTTTGCGCAAAACTCGATGCATTGAAATGAGCCGGATGCTGTTTCAGAAGCATCTTGATGGTTTACCACCCTGGATGACCTCGTTTTTTCAGATTCTGGCAGAACGACTGCGTGAGGCTAATAAAAAAGCGGATACACTGAATACCCACGATAATTCCAGACAGATTATCATGATGGTAAGCAGTATACTCTCGAATATTGAGCCCAATGCACTGGATGAAGTGATCACCCCCTGGAAGCCGCTTGCCAATGATATATCAATTTTGCTGAACTTACCGACAAAGCAGGTCGATCAGGTGCTCAATAAGATCACTCTGACACCCATGGCCAAAAGTGAGATGAGTTATGAAAAGGGGCGGATTCTCGTCATGCGAGATCTAAACCAGTTCAAGTTCTTCGCTGATTACTGTCGCTCCCGTTTCATTGAAAAACAGGGCAATGAAGTAGCGCTTGAGTTTCGCAAAATGGATCAGAAAGAAGCCGATGTGATCAGCTTTCTGCATAAGATCATGCGGGAACAGCGCTGGGAGCCCGAGATCGAGCAACACCTGTTTGAAGAACGCTTCAATGAAGTCCACGAATTGTCCTTGACTGATTATAAGCGTGAATTAAAGCAATTCCGAGACAGCGATCTGATATCCTCAAAGCTGGATAAAGATGATGTGAAAATGTATGTGGTGAATAAGGAAAAGCTGCAAACTCTCAACAGCATGAATGAGACCATAGCAGAGTTCGAACAAATGGACTCAAAGTTATAGGATTTGAGGTATCTAATCAT
>JAYEKW010000031.1 GCA_034716895.1 Candidatus Neomarinimicrobiota bacterium | reverse complement strand
GCTGATGGTATCTATGAAGGTACCTTTGATGTGGCTCCTGGCACCATGGAATACAAATACCGGATCAATGGTAACTGGGACACCTCTGAGAGTCTGGCTGCCAACCGCTCGTATGAAGTTTTAGACGGTGACAATGTTATTCCCACTGTCTGGTACAGTGATCAAGAGCCTGTGGCTTCCACTGATGTAGAAGTCTTGATTCAGGTTGACATGACCGTTCAGATACTGAATGGTAACTATGATACAGACAATGGTGACTTGATCGTCATCCGCGGTGACCATGATAACTTTGGCAACTGGGGTGGTTCAGTGGCAATGATCCTGGATCCAGAGCAAACCAACATCTATACTCATCTTTCCAGCTTTGATAACGTTCCTATTGGATCAGGCTACGAATACAAGTTTGTCATTCTCACCGGTGGTGATCCTGATGCTGCGATCTGGGAAGGTTCACCAAACCGCTCCTTTACCGCAACTGGTGATGAAGTTGATTCAGATGAGAATGGCTATGGTGAGATCCTTCAGCCCGTTGCCTATTTTGCTGACGTGACTCCTGATGATATTATCACCCAGGATGTTACTGTCAACTGGACCGTTGATATCTCTTCTGCATACCATGCTCTGGCTGCAGGTGATACCCTCATCGATGCTCAGACCGGTTCTGACGACATCACTGCCTGGGATCAGGTCAATGGTGTTTGCATCAATGGTGTATTGAGCCAGTGGTGGGATTGGGGTAATGACCTGACCTGTATTGGTGAATGGGCCATGACTGCTACAGAAGACGAAGCTCTCTACACCTATAGCTATCTCTATACGGCTGGTCAGGCAAAAGCCCAACAATATAAATATGGTATCAATTCCCTGGATAACGAGGCTGGCTTCGGCGAGAATCGTGATTTTGAAATTGATGATACGAATCCGATCTATCTGGTTCCACAAGACTGTTTCGGTTCACAGAATACCGATTCCACCATGGTATTTCCAGTTGATTGCGGACCGATTGTTACTGGTCCTACCGTGACCCTTAGTGTGGATATGAGCTTCCAGGAAACCCTGGGTAACTTTGATCCTGATTCAGATTTCGTTGACGTTGCCGGAACCCTTAATGATTGGACCGGTGCTGCCTTGACTGATGCTGATGCTGATGGCATCTGGGAGGGAACATTCCCGGTAGACGAGGGCGCTATGGAATATAAATTCCGGATCAACGCCAACTGGGATACTTCTGAGAACCTACCTGCTAACCGTACCTATACAGTTGTCGCTGGTGAGAACGTGCTACCAACTGTCTGGTACAGTGATCAGGAACCGGTAGCTTCCACAAATGTTGAGGTCTTTATTCAGGTTGATATGACCGTTCAGCTATTGAATGGTAACTTTGATACAGACAATGGTGATTTGATCGTCATCCGCGGTGACCATGATAACTTTGGCAACTGGGGTGGTTCAGTGGCAATGATCCTGGATCCAGAGCAAACCAACATCTATACTCATCTTTCCAGCTTTGATAACGTTCCTATTGGATCAGGCTACGAATACAAGTTTGTCATTCTCACCGGTGGTGATCCTGATGCTGCGATCTGGGAAAGTTCTCCCAACCGCGCCTTCACCGCAACGGGTACAGAAGAAGATTCTGATGAAAATGGTTATGGTGAGATCTTTATGGATGCTGTCTATTTTGCTGACGTAACTCCTGATGATATTATCACCCAGAATGTTACCGTCACCTGGACTGTTGATATCACATCTGCCTACCGTGCTTTGGCAGCTGGCGATACCCTGATCGATACCCAAACTGGTGCAGATGATATTACTGCCTGGGAACAGATCAATGGTATTTGCATCAATGGTGTATTGAGCCAGTGGTGGGATTGGGGCAATGACCTGACCTGTGTTGGTGAGTGGTCAATGACCCAAAGTGATACAGAAGGCTACGAGTATACCTTCTCATATCTCTATACTGCCGGTCAAGCAAAAGCTCAGCAGTATAAGTATGGTATCAATTCTCTGGATAACGAAGCTGGCTTCGGCGAGAATCGTGATTTCGAGGTTGACGATACCAATCCGACCTATGTGTTGGAAGATGACTGTTTTGGTTCCCAGAATACTGATGAAACCATGCCTTTCCCACAGGACTGTGGACCGGTATCCATCGCTTCACTGCCTGGGATCCCAACATCCTATGCTCTGAGTCAGAATTATCCGAACCCCTTCAACCCGACTACTTCCATCAACTTTGCTTTGCCTGAGGCAAACCATGTTGTGTTGACCATCTACAATGCACTTGGTCAGGAAGTTCGGACCCTGAAGACAGATTATCTCTCAGCCGGAAATTATTCCGTCACCTGGGATGGTTTGGACAATGCCGGAAATATGATCACCAGTGGTGTCTATATCTATACGATGACATCAGGCAATCATAACTTCAGCAAGAAAATGCTTATGCTCAAATAATCGCTGATGCGATTAGTGTAATTATAGACAGGGTGGTGAGGTTGCTTGCCACCCTGTTTTTTTTCTGATACTTATTTTCAATTAAGTGAAGCGAGATCAAATGAGTATTTGGAACCAGTTAGGGCTTATTATACCAAGTGCACCACCAAATTGCACACACGACGTCTTCGCGGGCAGAGGGCGGCGATCTCTTGAATCAGGGTTGAAGAGTTGGAGATATATCCATCGTAGCAGATGCGCAAATGGATTGCCACACCCCTGCGGTGTTCGCAAAGACCAACTCTATCTATAAAAATGGCCCACGTAAAACGCACAAACAGAGGTTAAATTGGTATTGTACACCTGAAAACTGGTTAGGGTAATTTATAAGCTTTCTAGTGCTTGTTTTAGTGAGGAAAAAGAATGTGGTGACAAGAATACGGATGATTGCAATCCTGCTTAGTGTAGCGCTCCAGGCCTGTTGGATGTCTCCCGAGTTATTGGATGACAATTTAAGCAATACCGACGATTTTTCGGTGAATGCGGGAAGCTCTCAAACAGCTGATTTTACTTTTAATGATTTTATTACTGCAGTCTACCAGGCATCAGCCAGCGACAAGCAAACCCTGGTGGATTCATTTATGACGTGGGTGAATACAACTACCGGTTTTCCATATATTGAGAATTCATCTGCTTATTTTCTTTACCTTAACGGCTCAAATCCATCGGTGGCTGTTGCTGGTGATTTCACAGGCTGGGATCCATCCGACCAGGGTTTCAATCATCTACCGGGAACTAATCTATTCTACAAGGGTTACGACTTTGAATCTGACGCGCGTTTGGACTACAAATTGGTAGTGAATGGTAACTGGATCCTGGATCCACTCAACCCCAGTACTTGTAGCGGTGGGTTTGGTCCCAACTCAGAATTATCCATGAGTGAATATATCCAACCGGTGGAAATTCAAACTTATGCCATCCCGCATGGAGCGGTCAGTTTCACCAACTTTTCAGATACGACCCAGGGTCGCACCCGGGCTGTGCGAATATATACACCACCTGATTATGCAGAAACCACCCTCAGCTATCGTAGCATCTATTTTCACGACGGAAATGAATACCTCAATCTGGGCTATGCTGGCAATGTTTTGGACTACCTGATCCACAATGAGTTGATCCCACCGGTTATCGGGATTTTTGTGGATCCTATCAACCGGATGGAAGAATATTCATATGAAATGGAATTCATGGAAATGTTCGTGAACGAGCTGGTTCCCTGGGTGGATAACGAATATCGTACAATGCCTGAAGCCGAATATCGAGCAGTGACAGGCGTAAGTCTCGGTGGCTTAACCTCACTACTGTTCACGATCCAGCATCCCGAGGTATTTGGGAATTGCGGGGCTTACTCATCAGCAATCTGGTTTGGTGATCTGATCGAACAATACGAGAGCAGCGATGTGCTGCCAGTGAAGATCTATCTGGATGCCGGTACCTATGAATCTTCTATTTATAACAGCTCAACAACTTTATTGGAAACTTTTGAGAATAATGGTTGGGACCACCAGTGGCGGGTTTGGCATGAAGGACATTCCTGGGGCGCCTGGCGCGCTCATCTGGATGAATCCCTGCTCTATTTTTGGCCTTTGGCTACAACAGGGATAGATGATAATTATTAAGAACCTGGAGAGGGCGTCTTCGCGAGTCCTGGAAGGATGTGGCGATTTCCTATCCCAGCTATGCCCCCACAAGCCGCTCGGGATGACGCAATCTGAGCAGTAATTGAAGGCAGGAGATTGGTGTACTGACCAAGATATTATGTAAATTAGCATGATTCGATTTGTATAAAAGGAAACAGGCATGAGACAGCAACTACCCACAGCAAGGACTAATCGACCCACGGCTCAGCGATTTTGCTTTGTTTTATTCCTCATGCTAGCTCTGATCAGCTCGACTTTTGCAGCTGAAAAAACCACTTTACACCTCTGGCATCCCATGCCGGCCCCCAGTCGGGCAGTTCTGAATGAATTAGTATCCGAATACGAAGCCGATCATCCTGATATCAATGTTCATTTGCTCTATAAGGAAAATGAAGAAGTTCGCATGGCCTACATGTCTGCCACTGCCTTTACTGAAGGTGGACCTGATATGCTTTATGGTCCCAGCGACTTTACCGGTGCCTTGGTAGAGATGAATATTGTCAAGCCGCTGGAAGACCTGTTCACTGAATCCGAGCTGGCAGCCTTCGATCCTAAGGGATTGACCTGGTACAATGATCATCTCTATCAGATCGGAGATGAGCTTGGCAATCACCTCGCCTTGGTATACAATAAACGTCTCTTCGCCGAGGTTGGTCTGGACCGGCCACCAGAAACCCTTCAGGAAATGGTCGAATTTGGTAAGAAATTGACCCTGGATAAAGATGGGGATGGGGACATAGACCAGTATGGCCTGGTCTGGAATTTTACAGAACCGTTCTTTTTCATGCCTTTCTACGCGTCATTCGGTGGCTGGGTCATGGACGCGGATCAAAATCCCACCCTGAATAATGAAGCAGCCGTTAAAGCCTTCAAATTTGTCCGCGATATGCGCGACGTACACGGTATCATTCCCCTGGAATGCGATTATGATATAGCCGATTCCAAATTTAACACGGGAACTGCAGCCATGTTGATCAATGGTGCCTGGTCCTGGGCCAAATACATGGAATCCCCCCATGTTGATTTTGGTCTGGCCGTCCTGCCCATCAATGCTGAGACCGGTCTCTATCCGGCACCCATGATCGCCACCAAGGGCTACTACCTGAATCCCTATCTTGAAGGTGAAAGACTGGAGCAAGTTGTCGAACTCATCAAATTCCTGACCGGCCCGGAAGCCCAATTCAAGTATGCCAGTCGTTTGGCTACCATACCAACCCTGCTGGAGGTTCGAGAACATCCGGAGATAGTTGGAAATTCGGTTATTCAAACTTCAATAAAGCAGGTGGAGCATGGAAGAGCCATGCCCATCTCAGCTCAGATGCGAGCTATCTGGGATGCCATGCGTCCGGCTTATCAGAATGTTCTGGGTGGCAACATGACTCCTGAGGTAGGCGCTGCCTACCAACAGGAAATGGCAGAGCAAAAAGTAGCTGAATTGTTCGAAGGACAGGATATTGATCCTGATGCATTTAACATCACGACCATCCTGGTTTATCTCGCTGGAATACTGCTGATGATCTGGGCTCTCTATAAGCTGTTGGTATTTTTCATCTTACCATTACTCAGGGGCGTTCCTGGTGTTCAGGTCAAGGAGTCACGCTTTGGTGTGCTCATGGTAGCCCCGGCTGCGCTGTTTATTTTTGGTGTTGTGGTTTATCCCTTTTTCTACAATTTGGTGATCTCATTCTCTAATATGGGTCTTACCACTGTCAATGACTGGCAGATCATTGGCCTTACCCAATACGGAAAA
Source organism: Candidatus Neomarinimicrobiota bacterium (assembly GCA_034716895.1). Lineage (NCBI taxonomy): Bacteria > Pseudomonadati > Fidelibacterota > Fidelibacterota bacterium. The sequence goes on along the minus strand of JAYEKW010000031.1, from coordinate 14,027 downwards.
GTTGTTACTGATCCTCAATTCTACCACTTTTTCATGAAGACCATCATCTGGACGGTGGTGAATGTCAGTTTGCATGTCTTTTTTGGTGTGTTACTGGCTATGTTGTTGAATCGTCCTCTGCCGGGCAAGGGGTTTATCAGGGTCCTATTGATCCTGCCCTGGGCGGTTCCCAGCTATATCACAGCCCTGACCTGGCGTGGGATGTTCAATATTGATTATGGTGCGATCAATATCATCCTTAATACTGTTTTTGGTTTGGAACCGATCTCCTGGTTGATTGATCCCACCAATGCCTTTATCGCAGCGATCATTACCAATGTCTGGCTGGGAATTCCCTTTATGATGATCATCGCCCTGGGCGGCTTGCAGGCCATTCCCCAGGAGCTTTATGAAGCTGCTTCCATTGATGGAGCGTCTCCCTGGCAACAGTTCAAGAAAATTACCCTGCCACTGATGAAGCCGGTCATGATCCCTGCCATCACTTTGGGGATTGTCTGGACTTTCAATAATATCAATGTGGTTTGGCTGGTTTCCAATGGGGGACAGCCAGGTGACCAGACCCATATCCTGGTTAGTTTTGTTTACCGGGCAGCCTTTAACCTGTATCGCTATGGCTATGCAGCTGCCTTTAGTTTTATGATCTTTCTCATGCTGGCTTTCTTTTCCATCAAGTTCATGCAGAAAAGCAAAGCCACCGAAACGGCGTATTGAATTATGAATTGTGAATTGTGAATTGTGAATTGTGAATTGTGAATTGTGAATTGCGAATTCCTAAGACTTGTATGGCGACCGGTAGAAGGTGATCAAAAAATCGTAAATAGCGTCCTGAATTCCTGGTCAGTAAAGACAATGCATTGCCTTGTCTCAATAAACTACAAATGGCCAGAAGTCCAAAAATATCAAAACTTATTAACCCGGTGGATATTAAACGAGCTGGAACGGACATTGAGGTGCCATACTGAGTGTATCGAAGTGTTCTCGAAATGGGAGTTGTATACACTATTAATAGCACGTTCTGACGTTAAAAAGACTGGTTATCAAATATGAAAAAGACAACACCCCTTCAGTACATCATGATCTACAGCCTGTTGCTGGTAGCCGTAGCCTGGTCCATTTATCCTATTCTCAGGGTGATCACCATTTCTATTCGACCAGGAGATAATCTACTGAACGAGAGCCTCTCGATTATTCCAGATGATTGGACCTTTGATAATTACATCAGGATATTTACAGAACACCCGCTGGGCACCTGGATTTGGAACTCAATTCTGGTGACTGTCACAGTGGTCATTACCGGTGTGGCTTTGGCTTCCACAGCAGGTTATGCCCTTTCTCGCTTTCGGTTTCCCGGTCGGGAGGCCAGTCTGCTCAGCTTGCTGGTGACCCAAATGTTTCCAGCAACCATGCTGTTGCTACCCCTGTTCATCATGCTTTCCAATCTCCATCTCATCAATACCTACCTGGGTCTGATTGTGATCTATTCTTCCACCGCTTTACCTTTTTGCGTCTGGCAAATGAAGGGCTACTATGATACGATTCCCTATTCACTGGAAGAGGCTGCCCGTATTGATGGAGCCAGCCGCTTTATGGCTTTCTACAAGATCATTCTACCCCTGGCATCACCCGCCCTGGTTATTACTGCGTTATTCTCTTTTATGTCCGCCTGGACCGAATATATAGTGGCGGCTCAGGTGCTGTGGTACGAAGACATGTTCACCCTGCCTATTGGCCTGAAATCATTCCAGGCAAATATGACCACGGAATGGGGTTTGTATGCAGCCGGTGCCATGATTGTCTCCATTCCGGCTATTGCTCTGTTTCTCTTTTTAACAAAATATTTAATTGGCGGCCTAACCATAGGCTCGGTAAAAGGTTAGTTCTATGTTAAAGCTTCACATGAAAAATCTTCATCATGCCGTATTGACTTTTCGAAATCAGTCATACCAGCTAAAAACAACATTTCAGTCTGTAGAAAGAGTCATAATCTCCTCTTTGCGAGAAGTGAAACGACGAAGCAATCTCAACTTTGAGATCGCCGCACTCCCCATGGTTACTCGGGAAGACAAACAATATCGGTTTTATGATAAACGATTCATTCCCAATCACTTTCACATTTCTTTGTTAACCATATTCATTGCGCTCATGCTGGTAGGCACCATTGGATGTGAATCAATTACAACTGAAAAACAATTTCTGAATGCTCAGTGGGGTTTGAAATATGACCCGGAGCGGGTTGGTCTGAGATCTGGGTGGTTTGATAATGACCATGACCGGTCTGATTGGGAAATGACCGCTGTGCCCGGGAGTTGGGCAGACAATGATTACGACGGTTTCGCCTGGTACTCTACTGAGATTCAGGCTGAAAATATACCAGCAGGGTACCATCTGGCTCTGGTTTTTGAGTCCATTGACGACAACGCTGTTATCTGGCTGGACGGTCGTCTCTTTGGTAAACAAATGGGATATGGCATCAAATTTTATTTCGATATTGGCAATAAGCTTGAAGATGGATTAGTTCACCAATTGGTGCTAAGAATTGAAGATACTGGTGGTCCTGGTGGGATCAACGGGGCTGTCTATTTGGAACCCTATCAGGAGGAAGTTGATTTGCTCAGGTCTGAGGCAAGTAAACATTCTGCTCCACCCGCCCCGGAATGGGCGCAAAATGCTGTTTTATACGAAATATTTGTTCGTCAGCATTCAGAGTCGGGAACCTTTCAGGCTGTGACCAAAGATCTGGATCGGATCAAAGCTTTAGGTGTCGATATTATTTGGCTTATGCCAGTACATCCTTTGGGTCAGGAAAAAGCCAAGGGGAGTCTGGGAAGTCCCTATTCAGTCCAGGATTACTATGCCGTCAATCCTGATTTTGGATCATTGGCAGATTTCAAGAATCTGGTAGAAGAGATTCATAAGCGGGATATGCAACTCATCCTCGATTTTGTCATGAATCATAGTGCTTGGGACAATGAGTTGCTTACTGATCATCCCGTTTGGTACACTCACAACGAGCAGGGTGAGATTGTTTCACCTAATGCGGACTGGTCCGATGTAGCAGACTTCAATTATGACAATCAGGAGCTACGCCAGTACATGCTCGAAATGCTGACCTGGTGGATCGCAGAAACGGATATTGATGGTTATCGTTTTGATGTAGCTGAACTGGTGCCAAACGATTTTTGGTCCGCTGCAAAGTCAGCCTGTCAACAGATCAAACCAGAGGTCTTTTTTCTAGCAGAAGGTGCCAGACCTGAATTGCACCTCAATGGACACGACATGACCTATTCCTGGAATATGTGGGATGGGATCACCCAGCTTGCCCTGGGAAATGCCGACCCCTCTGAGGTCAAACGATCCTACGAAATGGAACAATACCAATATCCTCAGGGTGCTCTCCGGATGCGTTTTACAGAGAATCACGATAAAGAACGGTCACAGGGAGTGATCGCTGACACCGATCTTAATTTGACGGCTTGGGCTTTTGTGGCACTGATGCAGGGGAGTCCCTTGATTTATGCCGGACAGGAGGTGGGAGCCACCCGTAAACCCGGTTTATTTGAGAAAGAACCAGTTGACTGGGCCGAAGGTGACCAGGGGTTATCAGACAAAATGTCCCGGATCATCAAGCTTCGTAAAGAGCAGCTTACCTCATCCTCAAGTTTTCAAATGATCATAGCTGATAATGAACGACAGATCATGGCTTATAAGCATGGCCCACTGTTAAGTTTCTTTAATTTCTCAGCAGATACTTTTAAATTTTCGGCCATCGGTATGGACTCTATCCTGCTGGGCGAGCTAACCTTAAACCAGGATAGTACACTGTCACTTCTACCTAAAAATTTTGGAGTTATCCAATGAAAAAATATGTATTTATGATAATTGCTCTTTTTACAGGTCTTGCCGGATATGCTCAGAACGATGTGATGTTCTGGGAACCTGTAGCCATTGTCCAGGGGGGCACTGTTGATATCTACTATAACACCATTAATGGAGCGTTGCCTGATGATCCTGCTCAAGTTTTGATCCATCTTGGCTACAATGGTTGGACCAATGTAGATGACCTTCCCATGACCGCGCAATCGGAGGGTTGGTGGATGTATCACTATGCTATCCCGGAAGATGCGGATATCCTGGATTTTGTTTTTCAAGATGGTGAAGGAAACTGGGACAACAATGGTGGTGAAGGGATCGATTTTCATATTTCAGTGAATGTTCCAGGAATCTGGGAACCCATGTTTCCCGGTCCTAATGACACGATCCGGATCAGCAAACAGCATGATGGATCAGGAAATCTATGGTGGGGTGTTAATTCATGGATCGCACCACTTCCAGCCTATCAACCCGAGAATACGGTTGATGGTGATCCAGGCTTATCAGTAGAAAGTACTTTGCTGGGACCCGATTCAAACGATGTCTATTGGGTTGATATTGGCCCTTTTAATGATCCACATCAGGCAGTGGCTATGGTCGATTTTGTATTTCACTGGGATGACGGTAGCTGGGAGGGAACCGGTTCCGGGGATTATCACTTTCCCATTAGTTATGAACCGGGTGTGAACGATCCGCTGATCAATATGACCAATATTGAAAATGATCATGTTCTGGATGATGAACAATTGATTCAGATCGAGACCCAGGATGCAAATTATGTCGAAGTCCTGTTGGATGGCAACACACGCTATATTTCCGGTGGCGGTGATTTTGAATTCACTACCAATACTGGTTTGCTCAGCTATGGGCGGCACGAGTTGGTTGCTTATGCTCGGCGTGACAATGGACGGGTTATGATGGATATCAAGACAGTCTGGAAAATTCCTGAAGTCGTTGAGGATGCTTTTCCCCCATTTGATTTTTTGGGGGTGCATGATCGTCTGGATGGCACCATTACCTTTGCTTTGCTGGCACCAGGCAAGATGTTCGTTTCCCTTATTGGAGATTTTAATGACTGGGATGCCGATTCCGGTCTTATGAAATATGATCCGGCTCAGGAAATCTATTGGCTCAACCTTCCGCTGGAAGCCGGCAGTTATGAGTATATGTATGTTCTGAATGGCGAGAAAACGGTGGGTGACCCCATGGCTACCGATGTGAACTGGACCGACCTGTTCGGAAATGAGCATTGGGCATCCGAAAATCAGAAGTCAGTGATAAATATTGGGGCAGAGGCATTCCCCTGGACCGACGATTCCTACCAGCGACCGGCAATGAAGGATCTGATCATTTATGAAACGTTGATCCGTGATTTTACTGAATCCGGTGATATTGAAGGAATGACTGCCAAGCTGGATTACCTGGCTGATCTGGGTATCAATGCCATCGAACTGTTGCCTCCTACAGAATTCTCAGGGGATAACTCATGGGGCTACAACCCAGCCTTCTTCATGGCCTTGGAGTCATCTTATGGTACTCCTGAACAGATGAAAATATTTGTGAACGAAGCCCATGCCAGAGGGATATCTGTCCTGGTTGATCTGGTATTTAATCATGCAGATGGCACGTCTCCTTATGAGCAAATGTATGGGAATGACTACGAACATTCACCCTACATGCACGCTGAAGGCAATGCCTGGGGTTTTCCTGATTTCGATCATGGTCGCACTGGAACACGGGTGTTGACTGCCCGAACCGTCCGGCATTGGATCAGTGAGTATCATGTGGATGGGTATCGGTATGACCATACGCCAGGGATCGGCTGGAGTGGAGCCAGCGATTTTGGTGTAAGTTATTTTTCCAACCAGGCCTATCTGGAAGACAATGAAGTGGTTCAGATCGCCGAGCATTTTGACTCTGATATTGGCAGTTTGATCTTCACGACTCATATTCGATCGCATTGGCACGATGCTTTTCATGATCAGATGAAAGCCAATCTTCGCCAGGGAGATTTTGAAGGCTCTCATTGGTGGGATATGGATAAGACTGAACGCGGGATCGACTATTCCGCTGATGGTTTCCAAGATGGGGAGGCCTGTGTGAATTATGTGGAGAGCCATGATGAACAAAGGATCATTTTTGAGGTTCAGACCAATGGTCTAAGCTATGAGCAAGCTCTCAACAAAGCTGAACTCGCCGCCCAAGTTCTGTTCACCAGTACGGGCATACCAATGTTCTATATGGGTGCCGAATTGGGGATGGATACAGAACGCACTCTGAGTCACAATCCGGTTCGCTGGCATTATCTGGAGGATCCCGTGCTTGAGACCCTGTGGTTCAAATATCAGGAAATGATATGGCTCCGTCAAAATTATGCCGCCCTGAGATCCAACAATATTGATGTGGTGTTTAAATCCAACGCACAGAAGGTAATCGTTCACCACCGAACTCTGGATGGAGCTCCTGGTGTTGTGGTTGCCATAAATTTTAACAGCTCAGATCAAGTGCTGGATCTGGAATTCCCCTGGGCTGGAACCTGGTATGAATATACTCAGGATGACACACTGACCATTGAATCCAACTATTATGGATCCTACACGATCCCAGCCTCCTCAGCCAGGATATTCACCAATGAACGCTATTGGGTAGGGGTGGATCAGGCTGTGAATCTGCCTCTGGAATTCGCCCTGCATGCAGCTTTCCCCAATCCCTTCAATCCCAGAACGACGCTTCGCTTTGACTTGCCGGAAGCCGCCTTGGTCGGAATCAATATTTATGATGTGCGAGGCCGGGAAATATGGTCCACACCTGAAAGTGTCACCCATTATGTGGCCGGGTCACACGAGTTCAGTTGGAATGGTGTTGATCAGCAAGGTCAAAGTATAGCTGCCGGAATCTATTTTATTGAATTACGAACTCCGGAATTTCGCCAGGTTCAGAAGGTGATGTTGATTAAATAGATGCTTACCATGGTCTATAGCCCCGGCCTGAAGAGGCTGTGTGAAAACTTCATTACAATGGAATAATTATTTGCCAATATTAGCTTTAGTTATCTACGTATAGTGCTGTTACTATTGATACTTACCCCAGGCTTCAGCCTGGGGGTTATAAAAACATTAAAAAGGAGGGCTTTAACCCAACAATACTGGGCTATAGCCCAAAGAAACAGTAGGTTATCATGCCCCCAAGCTAAAGCATGGGATAAGCGTTGTCCTTATTCTCACACAGCCCCTGAAGGCCGGGGTAATTATTGGAAGAGAGCCTGATGAAAGCATGTATCAAACAACCCTGGACTAGACTAAAATATGGTTACCCATTTTTGATGAGCTGGGTCAAGGATCATCAAAGGATATTCTATTTTCCCCTGATCCTTTTGCTGATGGCCTGTTCCTCCGACTCTACTGCAACACTGCCAAGCATGCACCTCGAGCCTGGTAGCCAACGTGAGATCGCCTATACTGATAAGCAGGATGTTTTCTGGGTGACTCGGGTGGGGGGCTACAACAATTCGCCCTGGCATGGGTTGAACGCTTCAAAACGAAACTATTTTGAAGATCTGTTTATTTATGCTGATGATGAATTGTTACCAAGGGAAGCAGCCGTCGTTACTGTGGATCCGGTAAAACTGGTTCGTGAGTACCCCAGACTTGGAATCCATGAGACCTGGACCCTGCTTGATGAACAACGCACCTTAGTGGTTCAGTTGGAAGCTGACCGGGCAACCCAATGGCACATTCAACCAGCTATTCAGGGTGGTTCTCAGCCGGATGATTTTCAAATCACTGCCACTAAACAGGTAATGGACATCGAGATCAAGCGATTGGCAAACACACCCTCCAGCTATCCATATTTAAAGCTCTGGTTTTCCAAACCTATGCGTTGGGAGGCAGCCAGATCTCCCGAAATACCCCTGTATAATGCCTTCCTCACCCAGAGTGCCCAATCTAGCGCTACTCAACAGCTCGTGATCACATTTTCGCTAAGTGAACAAGAGCAAAATTCAAATCCTCAACCCGAGTGGATCGAAAAGGCTGAGAACCATCGTCAAAACCGGATTTCCAACCGTTTGGATAAGACCCGGCTTAATAGTGATCTCCAAGAGCTTAATACAGCAATTACGTGGGCGCATGCTTCCCTTGATGCACTGGTAATGAACCAGATGGGAAAAGGGATCTATGCCGGGTTACCCTGGTTTGATGATTATTGGGGCAGGGATGTTTTTATCTCATTTACCGGTGCAGTCCTGGTGAGTGGACAATATGAAGCAGCCAGGCAGATACTGCTGACTTTTGCTGATCTCCAGAATGTTGATGAGTCAGATCCAAACTATGGACGGATCCCCAATCGGGCTCAACCTGAAGATATCATCTATAATACGACTGATGGCACCCCCTGGTTTGTACGCTCGGTTTGGAATTATTATCGCTATACTGGTGACGAGGAATTCCTAAAACAAGTTTGGCCGGCGATACGCAGGGCTACCAAGGGAGCTTTAAAAAACTGGACTGATGATCTCGGACGGTTGCGGCATGCTGATGCTGATACCTGGATGGATGCACGCGGTCCTGATGGACCATGGAGTCCCCGTGGAGACCGGGCTATCGATATTCAGTTTATCTGGCGCGATCAATTGGAGATCACCAAACGATTGGCTGTAAAGTTTGGTGATGGTGGTCTTCAAAAGGAAGCTCAGGAAACTTTAGCAAGACTTGTCAGAGGACTTGAGCAATATCGATCCGAAAAAGGGGGTTATCTCGTTGATCACCTGAATGCTGACGGTTCCCCGGACGAACAGATACGTCCCAATGTATTCCTGGTATCGCCTTTGTTTCATGAGACTTGCGACTGGGTCAGTTTTAAAACTCTGGCACCGCGATTGGTTACTTCCAAGGGCGTTCTTTCCTTAAGTCAGGAAGATGCCAATTTTCATCCCTATCACCATTTGCCTGGTCGTTATGTTCAGGATGCGGCCTATCACAATGGGATCATCTGGACCTGGAATTCAGCTGCAACCATCACCCAGGCCATTCATTTTCATCAATATCACTATGCTCAGGCTTTATTTGATGATCTGACCGACCAGATTCTTAACCGGGGGGCAGTGGGAACGATTGCAGAATTGACCGATGCCTGGCCTCGGGAAGGTCAATATCAACTTTCAGGGACTTTCTCCCAGGCCTGGAGTGTGGCTGAATATCTACGCAGTTTTTACCAGGATATTTTGGGCGTTCAACCTGACCTATCCAGGTCTCAAATGAGGATCGCACCCAGACTACCAAATGGGATGAATGAGGTCAGTTTCACTGTGCCTTTGGGGCCAGATCTCTGGGAATTTGAATATGAGAATACTGAAACTGGCTTTGAAGTTGTGATTCGGCGAACTCTAGATCAACCGATAGATCTTTCATTTGAACTGCTGGTTAACAATAATATGCCAACGCTTGAGTTTGTTTGGGACCAACGGGATATTCATCTCCGTTATGAAAAGCAGATGGGGCAATGGACGGTTCCTGGCGATTATCCGGATTACCAGGCGATGAATAAAGCTCTGGAGCATCCACTGAACAGCCTGGCTTTCAGTGTGCTGGACACCTCGCGTGAGATTCCAGTTCTCAAGGGTCCGGAGCACCGTTTACTGAATGAATCTGAAGTGATATTTCAGAATGGAACCTTCAAAACTTTGCATAATATGATAGACGCTTCAGGTGATGATCGTGGTGAATCTGGTCATTATGCCTATCCCTCCAACCCACAGTTTGCAGCTGGAATCGTAGATATTCTGGAAATGCAGGTAGGGGAGAACCAGAAGGATTACCTATTTGAGATGAAATTTACGAATCTGACCGACCCCGGTTGGCATCCTGAGTATGGATATCAACTGACCTACTGTGCCATTGGGATTAGCTATGAAAAGAACTCAGGGACATCAGAAGTAGGCAAGAATTCACAAGCCTCCTTCAAAACCGGGTTTAAAGCTGACCAAATTCTTTACATCAGCGGGGGGATCCTTCTGGTAGATGATGAACATCAGCCCGTTGCTGAGTACATGCCGCTCAGTTCCAGCGGGGCGATTGGGGATGCACAGACCGGAAAGATCCACTTCATGCTACCGCGCGATATTTTTTCAAGTGATCTCACAGGAGCTCAATTCCAAGTCGCGGTGGGCTGCCAGGATGATCATGGCGGGGCTGGCATGGGTGATTTCCGGGCTGTACAGGAACTGGTAGCTGAATGGGCTGGCGGTGGAAAAATTGATCCTGAGGCTTCTAATGTTTATGATTGGTTAATTGCATCAAATAATGATCGGTAAATCACATTCTGCTGATTCAGGCTGGGGAACTGATATCATGGTACCCATGGCGATTCCCTCTTTTGGAGGAATGCTATTCGCTACTATCAACACGTTTGTAGTTCTGGTGGTCTATGTTCTAGTAGCTGAACGTCGCATTTTGAAACGAGTGAACTGATGATTTGTGGTGAATTTTGAAATTATTAAAGCATATTGGAGAATGATAATTGATGGAGGAAAGGAAGGATTGGAATGAAGGCAGTCTGGTTGGCTTTTGGAGCCATATTCATAGCGGAGCTGGGTGATAAAACCCAGTTGGCAATCCTGGCAATGACGGGCCGGGGCTACTCAGCCTGGGCAGTGTTTATCGGTTCCATGCTCGCTTTTGCGGTATTGACTGGAATTGCTGTTCTCATCGGAGATTGGGTTCAGACGCGGATTCCCGCTGAGACCATCTCGAAAATTGCTGGCGCCAGTTTTGTCACAATAGGTGTTTTGATGTGGTTTGGGAAGATATAAGACGGGTGGGTGTTATTTAGAGGACTCGGTCTCATTATGCTGAAGCGTGGTACAAAAAGTTCGGGAGTGTGCACATAGAATTATGTTTGGTATGATATTCAAAGAATAAGGATTATAAATTTTGGATAAACATGTATTTACTGTAAATAATATGACTTGTAATGGTTGCGTTGCCAGTATTCAACAGGGTTTGGAGGCGGATGCCAGGATTAAGTCAATCAACATTAAGCTGTCAAAACAGCTGGTCACCGTGGAAGGTGATCTAACCAGCGAGGAAGCAGCCGAAGTGATCCGGAATGCGGGTTATCAACCCGAAGTTGGCGCAAGCAAAAAAGGTTTTCTCGGAAATCTGTTCTCCAGCTGATGCGTGAAGTACTGCACATAATTGCTCATTTTGCCGTTCCGGCGCTCGCTGCTCCAGGACTGGTCAAATGGTTGGACCTACCTAAAAAATGGGGCTATTACTGGTACCTGATGATCGCTACCATGCTCATTGATCTGGATCATCTATTCGCAGATCCAATTTTTGATCCAAACCGCTGTAGTATCGGATTTCATCCTTTGCACACGGTCTGGGCAATTGGTGTGTATCTCATCCTGTTGTTCCCGACAAAAACACGAGTAGTAGGCATCGGTCTGTTAATTCATATTGCACTGGATGCCATTGATTGCACGATGATGTGAAAATCACCACTGTAAGGATGCCTGCATAAAATCAGTTTTTGTTTTGATTTACTGGAGGGACGCTTAACATCGCTTGAACTCTGAACTGAAACCAGATGGATCGACTCGATGTGGATTGGTGTGTCGAAATATAACCATCTCTGAAATATAAGGATCTCATCTTATGCAAGGTGCGCTGGATCTTCTCATGAGTAACCCCCTTTACCTGGTCATTGCTGGCGTCATCGGTATCGGGATACTTATTTTTCTTCTAAAAAAAGTTTTCAAGCTGGCCATGATTCTCATAGTAGCAGCTTTGGCCTACGGTGGCTATTTATATATGACTGAAGATAATCCCATGAAGATTATCCAGCAAAAACTGGATCAAGGAAAGTCTGCAGTGGAAGGTCTTGATGATGCCACCAAGGATATTCGACGTGAAGCCATTGATAAGGTTATTGACGACGTTGATAAGAAGCTCAAGGAAGCTTCCAAAAAACGAAAATAACTAAATGACATTCCTGGCTTGGTGTGATTTTTTGATATCCTCCAGGTCACCCCTGGGAATGGCAGCTATCAAACGTTTGGTGTATTCTGTTTGAGGGTTTTGGTAAACGCTGTCGGCATCATCCAATTCCTCGATCTTCCCGTCATTCATAACCACCATTCGATCTGACATGAATTTCACTACAGACAGATCATGTGAAATAAAAATATAGGTAAGCCCAAATTCATCACGAAGCTCATTCAACAGGTTGAGCACCTGTGCCTGCACAGACACATCCAGGGCTGAGACTGATTCATCACAGATCACGAATTCAGGTTTGACTGCCAGGGCTCTGGCAATGCAGATACGTTGCCTCTGTCCGCCGGAAAATTCATGGGGATAGCGATTATAATGTGCTGGATCAAGGTTCACACGTTCCAGTAATTCATTTACCTGCTGGCGGCGTTGAGTATCATCAGCGTGTAATCCATGGACTTGCATGGGCTCCAGAATAGCAGAGCCGATAGTGATGCGTGGATTCAATGATGAATAGGGGTCTTGAAAAATGATCTGGATCCGTCTGCGAATATCTCGCAATTCGTCACCCCTTATATCGGTGATATCATTCCCGTGAAATGTGATCCGGCCGGCAGTTGGTTCAATGAGTCGAAGAATGGTGCGCCCCAAAGTTGTTTTTCCACAACCCGATTCTCCTACCAGGCCAAGGGTTTCGCCTGGATAGACATCAAAACTGACATCGTCCACTGCTTTCACATGGTTAACGACCTTACTGAATAGACCCTCCCTGATGGGGAAGTAGGTCTTCAGGTTCCTGACCGTGAGAACAGGTGTTTGAGCGTACAGTATTTCATGACGTCTCGCAGTTTCCTCAGGGGTGATAATCAAGTCGTGAATGGTCTTATCGACTGATTTATTAATCTCGGTCATTTCGCCAGCTTCATTTTCTTCCATGAAGTCAGAGATGGTTGGTAGCAGCTTTAAGCGGTGTTGCAGAGGGGGACGACAAGCCAGTAAACCCTTGGTGTAGGGATGTTGTGGATTTGAGAATATGTCCCAGACCGAGCCTTGTTCGACGATCTTACCCTTGTACATCACCACCACATGATCAGCGATTTCGGCAATCACTCCCAAGTCATGAGTGATAAAGATGATGCCCATATCGTGCGTATCACGCAGTTTTCGCATGAGATCAAGAATAGTAGCTTGAACAGTGACATCCAGAGCCGTAGTAGGCTCATCGGCAATTAGAATACGAGGGTTGCAGGACATGGCCATGGCGATCATAACTCGTTGTTTTTGCCCACCGGAAAGCTGGTGGGGATAGGAATCTATGATTTTCTCCGGGCGGGGAAGCTCTACTTCGTTAAAGAGTTCCAGGGTTCTGATTCGAGCTTGTTTTTTGTTCATCTTCTCATGCAGGATCAAGGCTTCCATGACCTGATCCCCGCAGGTAAATACGGGATTTAGCGAGGTCATAGGTTCCTGGAAGATCATGGCGATCTCATTCCCGCGAAAGTCACGCATCTCGTTCTCTGGAACCTGAGTCAGATCCACCAGTCCCTTGGTCCTGGAGTGGTACATGAGTTTGCCACCAACGATTTGACCGGGCGGATTGGGGATCAAGCGCATCAGGGAGAGGGACGTGACTGATTTTCCAGACCCTGACTCACCGACGACTCCAACTGTCCGACCTTTTTTCAGGCTGAAACTGACTTTATCCACAGCTTTAACGAGACCTTCATCAGTGTTGAAGGTGGTCTCTAATTCATGAATTTCAGTAAGCATATTCTCTGACATGTCAACTTATTCCTTTTGTCGTTCCAAGAGCGAATTCTGCCCTGTTGGCAGCCCTGAATATAAGTGGAAAGAATGCGGGAAAAAGGATGAAGGGAGCAAATCAAGAAGCTGGGGACGGTTCAGGAGGTTTAAACCCAACTTCAGCTCAAGATGCGCGCTATGTGCCATGCTTCCTTTCGGCAGGCTTCAGGACAGGCTTGCTTCAGTAAGACACACAGCTGGTCTCCCTGAGGAGGTCACTGAGTTCATCGAGGTGCCCTTGATGGGTAACCGATTTGTTCGGTAAAGGTACATTTGAAACTGAATACGGTTCTGTAGTAAAAAGATGACAATTCGAACGGCCTCCTCACAGGCAATTGAGCGCTAGCTAAAATAGTTTAT
>JAYEKW010000030.1 GCA_034716895.1 Candidatus Neomarinimicrobiota bacterium | reverse complement strand
ATCTGCCAACGGGGCTCCAGTTGATATCTATGAAGAGCTCATCGATTTTAATCCCATTGGTTTTATGGCCACGGGTACCTCCAATTTACCTTTTGAGTTTGATGTACATGATACCTTGACCCCTCAGATAGTGACCTTTGATGTTGGTTTTACTTCAGATGAAATTCTGGAACCGGATCGTCACGACCTGATCCTGATGATGGGTTCCCCGGAGGTTGCGATCATTGATGATGATGAGGTTATTAGCGGGATCGGTGATTATCAAACATACTATAGTGAAGCCTTGAGAATTGCCGGGATCGTACATACCACATGGGATATTGCCGCCAACGGCCTACCCACTTTGGAGTGGCTGCAACACAGTTCCAGGATCATCTGGTATTCAGGTGATCATGAAGCACCTCTAAATGATCTGAAGATCACGTTGATCTCGGATTATCTGGCAGACGGGGGGAAAGTCCTGATGACTGGCCAGGACATTAGCAGCGGAGATGGTAATCTTGAAGATTTCTTAAGTGAATATTTCGCTGCTGAGCTGGCCTCTGATCAGGTTACTAGCGCCTATGTCTATGGTGATGCGGAACATGAGCTGATGGAAGTTGTTGATCGTTACTCGATCTCAAATTTAACAGCTGCCAACAATCAAACATCACCAGATGCTTTCACTGTTCTGGCAGGTGGTTCTTCGCTATTTGTGTATCCATTTGTGGGAAATCTAACTGGTGGGATATCAGTGAAGGATCAAACCTATTCAACGATTCTCCTGGGCTTTGGTTTGGAAGCTCTAACGGGTTTTAGTGGAGCCGCTGATAGCATCCGAGCTGACCTGATCCATAGAATGCTCCTATGGCTGGATCTAAGTGCCACTGGGGTCATTGACAACACCTTGAATCTTCCGGGAAAACCTGGAATTGCAGCCGCTTTTCCCAACCCGTTCAACCCCGAGATCAGGTTTGATCTTTCATTGCCAAGTGGCACCAAAGGAACCTTGCAGATCACCAATATCAAGGGTGCGGTTGTTGAGACACTTCAAGTGACTGCTTCAGGTACACTCAATTGGCATCCGGACAGTAAACATGCAGCCGGGATATACTTTGCAAAGCTTACCAGCGATGGGGCTGTTATTGGTGAATGGAAGAAGATCACCTACTTGAAGTAGCTCAGTATTAATCGTATTCAGGCAAAGGTTTTAAGCTTTCTCGGGAATAAAGAGTCTATATTCATCCCGTGAAAATGGCTCATAAACAAGTATGTTAAAGCAACTCTTTAACTGGAAATATGCTGGTCCGGCAGCCATTGTTTTTGCTGCTTTCCTCTGGTCGCTGGATGCACTCCTGCGTCAGTCTCTTTACAGTTTGCCCAGTATGTTCATCGTTTTTGCTGAACATGCCCTGGGGCTGCTGGTCACTTTACCTTGGCTGATCAAGTTCTGGCCTCGTATCAAGCAGCTCAACCGGAAGACTTGGGTATCTATTTTTTGGATCTCCTTTTTCGGGGGATTGCTAGGGACCTTAGCTTACACCCAGGCTTTAAGCTATATCAACTATATCAATTTTTCGATTGTAGTGCTGCTGCAAAAACTGCAACCTATTTTTGCCATCTTTTTGGCGCGTATTATTCTCAAAGAGCGCTTCAATGGCCGCTTCTATCTTTGGGCCTCCCTGGCTTTGGTGGGCAGCTATTTTGTGGCTTTTCCCGATATTTTACCACAGTGGCAGGATGGTGGTAAGAATGTGTATGCCGGATTGTTAGCTGTGGGGGCAGCTTTTGCCTGGGGGTCTTCCACGGTCATGGGTAAATACAGCTTGCGAGAATTGGATTCACGGATCATTACGCCACTGAGACTGGGACTTACCACAGCAATAAGCGGTCTATACCTGTTATTATTTGTGCGAATTGAGACATTTCCCGGATTGAATTCAGAGCAGGTATTTTTTTTAGTCGCGATCGTGTTGTCTTCTGGCACAGTCGCTCTCTCCATTTATTATTTTGGTTTGAAGAAGGTGCAAGCTAGTCAGGCTACCATTCTGGAAATGTTCTGGCCCATTTCAGCCGTCACCATTGACTGGGTTTTCTTTGATCACGCCTTGACCTGGAGCCAGATTACGGGGGCATCCGTTATGTTAATTGCGATCTATCAGGTCACGCAGAAGCAAAAGTTAAAAGTTAAAAGTTAAGAGTTGACGCCTTCGCAGAAAGTCCCTCTCGCGCGCAGAGCGTTGTATTGAGTTCATCGAAATGACGCAAAGTGTTGATATATATGGATTTAGGAGTATTCACTATATATGGTTGTATTTAATGGTTTTAGGGCACATTTTATGAATTCTCAGATACTTTTTGCGAGATCGTCAAAGTTAAAAGTTAAAAGTTAAAAGCAACCATATTCCTCCCCTTGGGGAGGTCCTCTGTAAGAGGGGGGGAGGTTCCATGGCCAAGCATACTCTGGAGGCTGAGATCGCCCAACGCAGATTGTAGAGCGTAGAGAGGTGTCAAAAAGAATAAACCCCGGAAACGGAAAGAAAAACGGCAGGAAATGAGTGATTCCTGATGATTTCAGAAAAAAAATTGCAACAAGAGCTTCACCATGTATATTCGCTGCGCTGAAATCATTCAGCTTTGACAGTTATGGGGAATATGAATCCACGAATTCATCATTTGTAATTCATAATTCCTAATTGAAACACGGGCGCTTCCGTCTACGTTAACACTACGCCGGACGAGACGCTCAGACTCATACCAATCCGTCACTCCTTGTGGAGTCGAGGATTGGTTCTTCAAGGGTCATTTTGACAACAAGGGCGCTTCCGTCTACGTTAACACTACGCCGGACGACACGCTCAGGCTCATACCAATCCGTCACTCCGTGTGGAGTCGAGGAAAGGTTCTTCAAGGGTCATTTTGACAATAAGGGCGCTTCCGTCTACGTTAACACTACGCCGGACGAGACGCTCAGGCTCATACCAATCCGTCACTCCTTGTGGAGTCGAGGAATGGTTCTTCAAGGGTCATTTTGACAACAAGGGCGCTTCCGTCTACGTTAACACTACGCCGGACGAGACGCTCAGACACTTTTCTTGTCCAGCATCCCGAGCGGAGTTGAGGGACAATGATTTAAGGAGTCATTTTGACAAAGGGGCGCTTAGTTCAGTTGGTTTAGAACACCTGCCTTACAAGCAGGGGGTCGGGGGTTCGAGTCCCTCAGCGCCCACCCCCCCAAGCCCTTGGCCACTTCGGTGGCTGGGGGCTATTCTTTTTTATAGAGATTGGTAGTATATAAGGGATAGAGCCTTCCAGGCCTTTGTCCTCTCCATTCAAGTGTGTCTTCCTGAGGCTCTCCAAGGATAGGAACACCAGTAGCTTTCACCACTCTTGAAAACCCTTCAACTATGACAAAACATGACCCTGATTGACACTAAACACGTTGGGCAGGCTAAAATGGGCAGGCTAAATATGATCAATATTCAAGTTAGATAAATATTAATACTTATTGTTTCTAGATTATCGGGAACTTAATATACCAGCAAGAATTAAAAGTATAGATAGTTATGAGGGTACAGGACTATGGATAAACAACACATTGGACAGAATGTGAGGCGTCTTAGAATGGAAAAAGGTTGGACCCAATCTATTCTCCATGAAGAAACCAGATTAAGCATTCCTGCTATAGGTAACATTGAGCGGGGAAAAGCAGAACCACGAATAGCTAATATAAAAAAAATAGCCGACGCCTTAGATGTAAATATGTATGAATTACTACGCGAAGCTCCATCTTTAGAATCTGTTCGTTTCCGTGCAAATAATAAGATGAAGAGGCGAGATAATATATTAGTCGATGTTGCAGACTGGTTGAATAACTACAACCTATTAGAATCTTTTGCAGGAGAGAAAACTCAAAGCTGCATTCCCAAGATTATTTCAAAATTAGGTAAACAACCAAGCTCAAAAGAAGAGATCATTTTAGCAGCGAATCTCACCAGAGAGTTTGTTGGCCTTGAGAATGATGAAAAAATATATGATGTGTGTAATCTCGTTGAATCCAAAGGCATCAAGGTATATGAAAGGAAATTGAACTCATCAGAATTTTTTGGGTTAAGTGTGGGCGAAAAGGATGGTGGTCCAGCCATAGTTGTGAATACCAATGATAGAATTTCTGTTGAGAGATGGATTTTTACTGTCGCGCATGAACTTGGTCATTTAATACTACATCAAAGTGCCTATGATTCAGCAGTCGAAAGTGAAAATGATAACGAAGAGCTGGAAGCCAATATCTTTGCCTCACATTTTTTAGTGCCTAAAGAAGCATTCCAAAAAGTTTGGGAAGATTACTATGGTATGCCATTTGTAAATCGCGTACTGCGAGTAAAAAGAATATTTAACGTCTCCTATAAGACCATTCTTTACAGAATAAATGAGGAATTAGACGGTAAAAGAAATATTTGGGTAATGTTTTATGCTGGATACAAACGGCAGTTTGGTAGAAGTATATCAAAACATGCTGAACCATCTGGAATACAGCGGAAAAATTTCAGATCATATGAACCAGAAAGCAAAATTTCTGAAGAACCAGAAAACCTCGATAAAGGTGAGTTCGGCGATGGACAATATCTCTCCCTAATTCGCAAGGCTATTGAATCTGAAAACATTAGTGTGAGCAAGGCGGCTAAGATGTTAAAGCTGTCAATCACCGAGTTCAACCAGATGGCAGCCTGTTGGATATAGGTATTGACGTAGACAAATGTCACCCCTTCTTATAGACGCTAATGTTCTTATAGATTTTCTGAATACAGGGAATCTAAATGTCTTAGAAGAATACTCTCAGAATGTTGCGCCTGTAGAGGTACTCGATATGATTGTGGGTGAAATCAAGGAAATTGATGAACTGAGCATCAGTGAGTCAGGGTTGAATTTGCGTGAAACAGAATTTGACATATTGGAAAACTGTCTGAATTTGGCAAACGCTGAACCTTCAATGTCGTTTGAAGATCACTGTGTGTTTGAAACCGCGCGCCAAAACCAATTTGGAATCATAACTGGCGAGAGGAAGATGATTGCCAAAGCAGCAAGAGAGAATATTGCCGTCATAAGAGGATTCAGAGTAATCTACGAATTATGTGATAAACAGTTAATATTGAAGGAAGATGGTATATCAATCGTAAAGCAAATAGTTGAGTACAACCCGTACTTTAATGATTCGATAAGAGATGACTTTTTGAAGTTATTTTGAGAGTAGCCCCACAATCGCATCCGTCAGCTGAATCCAAATAGTTTGAAAGGCAGTCAATCCTCAACCCAATCTTCAATTATTTCCGAAACACCAGTAACATCCAAAACAAGATTATAAAACCAACGCAAACGATTTGGGTAGCCAAAGTGGGCGTAAATGGTCTTTGTATGCTTGCCGAGCTTGATTGTATAGGTGGTTGCCTCACCATCCAGGATTTCGCTAAACCCCTGTTCTATTGTACCATCGGATGTCACACTTAGTTCAGATTCCTCTGTATATTCTGAT
>JAYEKW010000029.1 GCA_034716895.1 Candidatus Neomarinimicrobiota bacterium | reverse complement strand
CATTCAGCTCGAAAGTTTGTAGTGAGCTTGCCTGTGCTGAGCAACGTCAAAGTATCAAAATACAACACCCGTTTCCTCCTCCTCGGCTACCTGCCTGTGCCTGCTCGCACGAAGTCATACTCTAAAGGCTGGCTTCGGCATAGACGACCGGCCTGTCAGAGCAGACGTTTCAGCAAGTGGATACCATATACCGTATAACCCTTATACCTTTATACCCCAGAATATTTTATTGACCCCCAATCTCAATGATTGTATCCAGGTACGCATTATTATGATGAACCATTTTTTAGAAGACTAGCGTTTAAATAATTCTTTATAAATCTGTTTGATAGACAACACACCCACGAGATCCAAGACTGGAAAATAAAGTAAAACCAGGGCGAGGTTTACAAGCAGGTATGGGTGGTCCAGAAATCCCGGAATAATAAACAAAAGGATGATGACTAAAAAATTCTTGCTCATTTTCCAGAAATCATAAGGAATCGGATAGAAGCGACGGACTGTAAAATAAATGATAAAGCCCTGCACGATATAGGTCAGAACCAAAGCATAACCGGCAGCCAGAAATCCCATTCCAAAAACAGATAACAATAAGATGTTCGTGCTAACATTCACCAAAAATCCAATCCCTGTAAAGACGGGAATATAGAGCGTCTTCTTTTTGATGTAGGCACCCACAATAAAGTTCTGAGATAAACCAAAGAGCATGTTTCCCAGTAGAATGAAAGGAACAACCTTAAGCCCCTCGTGGTATTCTTCGGCGATAATATATAATTCCCCATAGGGCAGCTTGAGAAGTTCAACCAGAACCAGGGAAACGGTCAGGTAAATGAAACCGGTAACCGCGACAAACAGGGTAAAAATCCTCGAGAATATGTGCGGCGCATCCGGGTCTTCTCCCTTGGAAAGATAAAAGGGCTGCCAAGCAAATCGAAAAGCCGTGATCAACAAGGCCATGACCACTCCGATCTTGTAACCGGAAGCATACAGACCAACAGCGTGAGAACCTAAAAAATGTTTTAGTAAAAACCGATCGCTGACGCTGATCAAGATCAGAAAGAATACGGCGGGAACGGTGGGTAAACCATATTTAAGAATCTCTTTCCATATCTGCAGGTTCCACTGAAAGCGAAACTGGCGCCATAAAACCGGTGAGCTGAGGATAAATTTTGCGATGGAACTGATCACATTTGATAACAGAATACCTTCCAGTCCCATTTTTTGATAAGCAACCAGATAAATATTCAGCGAAAGATTTATCAATACCTCAACAAAAACAATCGCCACATAATTTACCGGCTTGTTTACCGCCCGGTAGTAAACGATGGGTAAAAAGGCCAGGGCGTCAAACAGAATGATCAGGGTTAAATAGAACAACATGATCGACCTGGAGGGAATGCTGATCAGTTCTGGAGAGAAAGCTGGTAAAACCAGGTAAACACCTGCCGCCAGTAGAAAGGTTGATACAAAGATACTGGTGTAAACGGTATTTAAGATCTGTTTGCGTTTTAATTCGTCTTTTTCCGGAATAAAGAAACGCATAAACGCCGTATCCATCCCATGGATGAAGAAAACATTGGTTAGAGCGATAAACGAGTAAACCAGACTATAGACACCATACTCTTCAGTGCTGATCAGATTGGTGTAAAACGGGAGCAGTAAAAATGTCATCCCACGATTAAGGATGTTTCCAATTCCATAGACCAGAGTGTGTTTGGATAACTGTTTTATACTTGAGGCTGTTTTGCTCATTTTTCCGGAGGTCCCCAGACCTCAAAACTTGGTCTATATTCTAAAAAATCTATGGGGTAGAATGACAAGATGTTGAGTTTTTTCAGAATCCTCGGTTCCGGCTTCCCTTCAAACTGAGCCTTTAATTCGAGGTGCCTGGCTGTTTTTAGAGAATCAAAGCGTTGGGACATTTCACGCGTGTTTTCAAACCGAAGATTACCACCTTCAAACCAAAAACGGTTTATTACCACCCAATCTCTGTTTTCTGTTTTCCAGGTCTCCGGGTATGCCAGCGACCGGATTTTGTGCTCTGCATAACGTTTGGAGGCCCAAACATCCCAGCCGGCTCGCAACCAGTCATCATTTTTCCCTGCATAGTAGGGCTGGGTGACGATCCGGGCTTCCGGTTGATTTATGTTTTTCCCGGCCCAACGAAAAGCCTGTTGCATAACCACCTTATCTTGAAAGTGACCATGTGCATGCAGTAAAGTACGCACAAACATGGGTGAAAAGAGAATGGTTAACATGAATATGGATGTTATCGCCGTGATCCTGGTTGGTATAATCTTAAGTCCTTCAGATTTTCTCAACATGTAAAACACTCGCACAATACCTTCGGCACCGATTAAGAACATGGGTGGCATTATTGGTATTAATAACCGGGGTTTTACACCAAAATAAATCACCGAGAAAACGCCCAGTATGATCCAGGGTACAAAAAGCCAAAACACATCTCTGCGCTTTTCTTTCCACAATTCAACAATAGCCATCACTCCAAACATGGCCAGAAGGGGTGAAAAGAAATCCCATGTGAACAACAGGCGATAGGCTACCCTGAAAATATTTTTAATATATTCAAAAATATTGAAAACAAACTGTTCGCTATAATCAAGCTGGCCATAGCCAATTTGAAATGGATTTCCAAAATGAGTGAAGTTTGTGTAAAGCTGGATTGATATACCCGCTAAGAATCCCAGAAAACCCAGGATCCAGAATGAGGGGTAAAGGAGGAAAGCCCAGATACGCCGATCACCCGTGAGATAGATCAGAAACAGGGGTGCAAAAAAAACATAGTTCCAACGAAACACAAACGCGAGACCCAGTAAAAAGAAAGAGAGGAATAGATCACGCGGGCTTTGAGTGTCCAAAAAGAGCAACATCAAGTATACTGCGGCTAACATCATGGCAAGCGAACCTGGGTCGGAAGCCGAATTAATGCTGTGGATAAACGGACTCTCTGCCATGGCTAGAAGAAGCGCCCCTATTATCCCGGTGGCCGGGTTAAATATTCGTTTACCCAATAGATAGGTAAAGGCAATTGCCAGATAGATAAAGAAAACGCCATGCCAGAAAGCACCCGACTCCATAGATACGCCAAAGCTTTTACTGATAAGCATAAAGGGGATCAGCGTCAGACTGGTACCGACTGGCCAAATGGGAATCATTCCATCAATCTGATATTCTCCACTCTGAATCAGGTTTTCAGCACCATTAAAATAGGCAACCGGATCACCATTGTAGAGATAGGGTCCCTGGAAAGGAAGCCGTGTTGCTACCGTGATAAACAGAAGCACAAATAACACGAGGTAGTGTTGCTTACGCGTAAATGGTTTTATTGCCAGGTGGACCTCCCGATGAATCTTTTTGTCACAAAGACACTACGTCACAAAGAACTGTTGATGCGTTTCGTTTGGCTTTATCGTTAATCATACAAGAGAAGTAAATCCTTGTTGAAAATTTGTGCTTTCGTGTCTTCGTGGCTCTTTTAATGTTTATCTATAAATTGAGTTCAAAGGTATCCCGAAAAACACCTGATGCTCCAAAGTTTTCCTTGAAGCGACCCAACCCAAAATTGGGTTCCATGTTTACCGTAAAAATACCGAAATCCAAATATTTGAAGTTGTTCTGATGACACCATTTGATGATCTCATAAAAGAGCAGGTTGACCGCTCTCAAGTGTTGAAAGTCTTCGTTGTGGCTGATATAAAAGGCCAGAACCACATCCTGGTTGACTTCAAAATTAACCACGCCGGCAACCAGTTTTTCTTCCCAATAAGCCCCAAACAGACGAATCTCATCTGGAAATATAGCTTTTAGCTTTTTGAGCTCATCAAGTGTGTGGGTGGGTTGAACATTGTGGCGAATTTTCAGGTTGTGTTTCAGTATATTGTAAAAGGCTGGCCAGTCATCACTTTCCTGGATGACCACACCACTCTTGATCGCTTTACGTACTGCTGTCCGGTGAGAAGGTCTGAAATATTCCAGGTTTTGTTCCGGTGTTTCTTCAATGGTAAGCATAGAAGAAACATCTCTTTTTAGATAACTGAAACCATGTTTGATCAGGGAAAAATCCAGATAGTTGCTCACCCGGCTTTGGTAAATAGCTGGTGGCAGGGTCATTTGGATTCGATCAAATCCAGACTTTTGAGCATGGTCCAGGATTGCCTCCACATAATCATAGCTATCTCGAATGCTGAGGTTCCGCTCAACGATGATCCCGCCATAAGATGAACCCTGGTGACTAATCAAGGATCTGGTTTTCTGTGCTTTCACATCTACTGCTGGAAAGAGGGCTTTGATTTTTCCTTTTTTTTCAAGGATCAAACTGTGATCAACAAAGCGATCTTTGGGATGGTAACTCAGGAATTTTCGTTCATGAAAAATGGTGCCATTGTTGGCCGAATGCACAAAAGCTTCCCAGGTTGAAGTGTCAGCTTCAGTAAATTTGCGAACCAGAACCGTCATTTGATCTTAACCAACTCCCCAGTCTTTAAGAATATCCTCGGCGTGGGTGGCTACTTTGACCTTGTCGTAAATTTTCTCCACCAAGCCTGTTTCGTTGATTAAAAATGTTTTTCGGAAAGTACCCATGTATTTACGTCCGAACATGGACTTTTCTCCCCAGACGCCGTAATCAGTAACCATCACTTTGTCAACGTCAGCCAAAAGGGGAAAGTTCAGAGATTGCTTAGCAATGAAATTTCTGTGAGATTTTTCACTATCGATACTGACACCGATCACCGCGATATCATTTTTTGTAAACATTTCGATGTTGTCCCTGAAATTACAGGCCTCTTTGATGCAGCCCGGGGTTTGATCTTTGGGATAAAAATAGATAACCAGTTTTTTGCCCTGGTAGTCACTTAGGCTTATTTGGTTCTCATCCTGGTCATTCAGGTTAAAATCCGGGGCTTTATCTCCACTTCTAAGCATCTCTGTTTTATCCTTTTTGTTGATTTGATTTATATCAAGATCTGAGTATCGGACCGGTCAGGCGTCGTAAAAGGGCTTTGATCTCAGCGTTAAAAATATCATCAGCTTCCATTTTTGCTCTGATGGTTTTACAGGCGTGGATCACAGTTGAATGATCCCGTCCCCCAAAAAACAAACCGACGGATTTTAATGAGTTATGGGTTAGTTCTTTGGACAGATACATGGCTGCCTGGCGTGCCAGGGCTACTTCCTGCTTGCGACCCTTTCCATAGATATCATCCTTTTTTACACCAAAGGTTTCGGAGGCCTGGTTGAGGATATCTTCCATGCTCACAATGGGTTTGGCAATCTTTCCTGTAAGATCCAAAAGGACTTTATGGGCGAGTTGGAGATTAATATCACTCTTGGCCAATGAAGAATAAGCCAGTAATCGTATCAGGGCTCCCTGTA
The DNA here is from genome assembly GCA_034716895.1 of Candidatus Neomarinimicrobiota bacterium. Lineage (NCBI taxonomy): Bacteria > Pseudomonadati > Fidelibacterota > Fidelibacterota bacterium. The sequence continues at coordinate 14,696 of JAYEKW010000029.1, read as the reverse complement.
GTTCGCGGATATTACTCTCAATATTTGTGGCGAGGTATTCAACCACATCATAAGGGATCTCAATTCCACTTTCTTCTGATTTCTGGCGCAAAATAGCCACCCGTGTTTCAAAATCCGGTGAGTGAATATCTACCAGAAGCCCAGCCAGGAATCGTGAGGTCAGGCGCTTTTGGAGACCGATTTCTCCTGGGGGTCTATCCGTGGATAAAATGATGCGTTTGCCGTTCATATACAGTTCATTAAAGGTGTGGAAGAATTCTTCCTGGGTTCTTTCTTTCTTTTTGAAGAATTGGACGTCGTCCACAATAAGTAGATCAACTTTCCGGTAGCGTTGGCTGAATAGTCCGGCTTTATTTTCTCGAATGGCGCTGATAAAGTCCAGGGTGAACTTTTCAGATGATATATACATCACCTTTTTCGTTGGGTTGAACTGGTGAAACCCGTTACCGATAGCATGTAGCAGGTGGGTTTTTCCCAGACCTACACCGCCGTAGATAACCAGGGGGTTATACAGATTGTTATCTTTTGAGTTGACCACTGCTTCGGCTGCGGCTTTGGCGAATTGATTGTTGGGTCCTTCAACAAAGTTACTGAAGGTAAATTGTTCATTAAGGTTGGTTTCCATGCCATTGTGTCTGACAACAGGTGTTTCGGGTTCAAAAAAGGGCTCGGGTTGCGCTGCATTTGCCTGGTCTTCCAAAACAATGGAATATTCCACTCGCATAGGTCGGCCACTAACCTCTGCCAGAGTGCTCAGAATTATTTCCCCGTAGTGGGATTTCATCCAGTCGTAAAAAAACTGATTGGGAACCTTAAGGGTCAGAACTGACTGATCTTCGGCTAGTTGTGTGATTGGTTGAAACCAAGTTTGAAATGTTTGGTTGGGTACCCGTGTTTCTAGTACCGTTTTGACATTTTCCCAAAGTGCCTGACTCAAAGCTTACCCCGTCATATATTCACAAGTTATCAACAATTGTTTGGGTGCTCTTTGTTTTAAAAGGGCAGACTTAAAGTAATCGCCCATGCTCTCTTGTAAATCATTATTTTACTCAATTAAGGCTGTCGATATTTACTGGTTTTATTTGTTCTCTGGCTTGTCTTTTAGGGAATAGTGGGTGCTGCCAAGCCGATTTTGATACGGTTCAGCTTATACTTTTGGCTCTTGTTTGGATCTGAAACATCTGTTTTCAACCCGATGTAAAAGATCTGCACTTAACTGTATTGAAAAATTGATTTTACTATACTCCATGTTATATTGGCGGGCTTTTAAAAACATGTTATTTATTGGAGTAATGATTTACAATGAAAAGAACCTATCAGCCCAGCCGGCGCAAACGTCATAATAAGCACGGATTCCGCGCTCGCATGAAAACCAAGAATGGTCGTAGATTACTGGCCCGCCGCCGTGCCAAGGGAAGAAAACACCTCACCGTTTCCGGTTAAGCACATCGACCGGGCAACCATCGCTGATTACCTGAAGAGCGGTCGTCGCTTTACTATGCGGGGAATAACTTTGTATACAAAACCCACAGATATTTTGGAAGTGGGTTTTTTAATTAGGCGTAGAGCTGGCAATGCTGTGAGACGAAATAAAACACGTCGTTTATTTAATGGTTTGCTGCTTAATGCCATTATTCCTTTTCTCGCACAGCGCGGTTATCTATTTCTGTTTCATCGATCCTTCTTCTCTGGATCATCTCTGGCCACTTCTGTTCAACTGCTTGTGAAAAGATCTCAGCATGCTACTCAATAAACCATTTATTCTATTGATCCGCTTTTATCAGATAGCACTCAGCCCATTATTTCCAAACAGCTGTCGTTTCTACCCCACTTGTTCACATTATGCTATAGACGCTTTCGAAATTCTACCTTGGTGGAAGGCTTTACCAAAATCAATTTGGAGAATCCTTCGATGTAATCCTTACTCCAAGGGTGGATTCGATCCCGTTATTAAAAAATAAAGGATTTACATATACTTATGACTGAATCGAACAGAACACTCATTGCTATTGCCCTTATGGGCCTAATCCTTTTGGTCTTTTTCTCAGATTGGTATCAGGAAATAGTTGCACCTGGTAGCACCGCTCCCAAAAAGCCACATATAGAGTCAACTTTTACAACCCCCACTGATACCAGTGTAATTGTCGAAGCCGAAGACGTTCCTCCGGTCGCCTTAACTCCGGTTTATGTAGATACTTCAGATTATGCAATTGGCACAGAATCCCGGGTCATCGTTTCGACCCCCTTGTATGAGTTGCACTTTTCAAACAGGGGTGGCGGCTCTCTTGAGCGGGTTTATCTAAACCATTATCTCACAAAGGACAGTTCCAGAGTACAGTTGATCTCTGATTTAGCGAGGGGGGTTTTAGCTAATCAATTCATCGGGTATGATGTTGAAAATTTTGACACCAAAGACTTGCTTGCGGAGTGCTCAATGGGTGATGCACCCGTTTATGATTTTCCTGTTTTTGGGAAGCCGGCGTCCTTTTCATTTGCGCTTAATTTGGGCTCTGGCGCCAAACTGATTAAAACCTTCACTTTTTTTCCAGACAGCTTTCACTTTGACCTGGAGCAGGAATTGATCAATTTTGACCAGGTAAATGCGGGTCGTTATTTTGCCACGTCTTGGAGTGGAGGAGTCGCCCCAACAGAGCAAAACCGTAAAGATGATCTCTACTATTCTGAAATGTATGCCTTGCTGGGTGATGACAGTGGTCCTACTGATTATTCTGCAGATACTGACCGTGAAACAGATGTCCAAACCGCCTTAACTTCATGGGTTGCTTCCCGTTCTAAATATTTTACGGCTATCCTCATTCCGGAACAGCCTGTCTCAGAGTTTAAATCCTTACGTTATCAAACCGCTGGAGATAAAGATCATTCTCTTAAAATATTTGATTTTGATGTTCGTGATTCTTTCGATCGTCGTAATGCTATAAGTCAATCCAATTATCGGGTTTATGTGGGACCGCTTGATTATGATATTCTTAAGAGTTATGGTCTTTACTTCGAAGAAATGATGAATTGGGGCTGGTTTGGAATCATTGGCAAGGGTGCCCTTTGGGTCTTCAAGGCTATCTATCGAATAATTCCTAACTATGGAATCGTACTGATCCTTTTCTCTATTTTAGTTAAGCTGCTCCTGGCGCCCCTGACAAAAAAACAATTTTCCTCAACTCAGAGCATGCAACAGGCACAGCCTCAGATCGCTGCATTAAAGGAAAAATACAAGGACGACTCCAAGAAGCTTAACGAAGAAACCATGAAGCTATACAAGGAACTTGGCATCAACCCGCTGGGGGGCTGTCTGCCCCTGGTGATCCAAATGCCCATTTTAATCGCCATGTTCAATCTTTTCAGAACAACAATCGAATTGCGTGGAGCAGCTTTTGGGGGGCTGGAATTCTGGATCTCTGATCTCTCTCTGCCTGATACCGTTGGAACCTTCATGGGTTTTGATATCAATCTGTTACCGATCATTATGTCTGCAACCATGATCTTGCAACAAAAGATGATGTCGCCCAGCTCGGCGGCAACAAATCCTCAAATGAAGAATATGCCCTACATTATGACGGCCGTTTTCTTCTTTATGTTCTATACTTTTCCCTCAGGGTTAAATTTGTATTACACCTTATTCAATTTGATGTCGATTCTCCAACAAAAACTTATGCCCAACAAACCGCTACCCGTTTTAGCGTCACCTGGTAAAAAATCGGCTAAGAAGAAAAGTAAGAAATAATCTAAGGGTTCCCTGTGTTAGCGTTTGACCAGGACACAATTGCCGCAATATCGACACCACCGGGAATCGGCGGTTTAGCTGTTATCCGGCTTTCTGGCCCACTTGCGTTAGAAACCATTAAATCGCTTTTCACGGGTTCCGATAAACTCATTCCTCGTTTTGCTGTATTCGGAAAACTTAACCATCCTGATCTTGGTTCTGGAGATTTTGATGAGTGCGTTGTCACCTTTTTTAAGGGACCCCATTCAGTTACCGGGGAAGATCTTGTTGAGATTTCTATCCACGGGGGTACATACCTGCAGCAAAAGCTACTCGAGGTGCTTCTACGTGCACCGGGTATTAGAGCCGCTGGTGCAGGGGAATTCACCTTGCGCGCCTTTTTAAGGGGCAAGATCGATCTAAGTCGGGCAGAAGCAGTGGCCGACCTTATTCATGCAAAAGATGAATCAGCGCATAAAAATGCTTTGCAACAACTTCGTGGTGGACTGCGAAATCTGGTAGATGGCATGTCTCATGTTCTAATCGAAATTCTTACCACGCTTGAGGCAGAATTGGATTTCTCCGATCAGGAAATAACGATTACCCCTCCTGCTACTTTCGTCAATCCCCTGTTGGCCATACAGAGTACCACTCAGGACTTATTGGAAACTTACTTTTACGGACGCCGACTTGAAGAGGGGTTCCGCGTTCCGCTGGTTGGTGCTCCCAATAGTGGTAAATCATCTTTATTTAACCTGTTGGTTGGACAGGAGCGAGCCATCGTCACTTCTCAAGCTGGCACAACTCGTGACACAATTGAGAAAACCATTTTGGTTGCCGGCCATTCTGTGACCCTGGTGGACACTGCCGGCCTCCGTGATGCCCGTGATGATGCAGAACTTTCTGGCGTACATCGCAGTAAAGATGAAATTGAGCTTGCTGATCTAATTATTTTAGTACAATCTCCCGACACCACCAATACCGATCCTCCAAAATCTATCAACACACCACAAATTACTGTTTATAATAAAATTGACATCGATACCGAACCACCAATAGATCACGATGTATACCTGTCTTGTGTCACGAACACCGGTATTGACACATTAAAAGATTTGATTTATTCACATATTATCAACATGAAAAGTGCGGGTGTTCAAGGGGTTATCTTAAATAATGAGCGCCACCGTGATGTTTTTAATCGTTTTGCTGTCCAGTTAACCAATTGTCTTGACGCCATTAATAATGAGTTGGGTCCTGAGTATATCGCTTCAGATCTGCGGCTCGCTCTTGATGTTTTAGGCGAGATCACCGGCAAAACCACACCTGATGATATTCTTAATCATATCTTCAGTGGTTTTTGTGTCGGAAAATAGACACTGATATGCTTGTTTCACGTGAATCATACGCTGTGATTGTGGTTGGTGGGGGTCATGCTGGCATAGAGGCCGCCCTGGCTGCCAGTCGTCTTGGTAAAAAGACTCTTTTTATAACCATGCAGATTGATGCTCTGGGGCGTGCTTCCTGTAATCCGGCTATAGGCGGGCTGGCCAAAGGTCATCTTGTGCGTGAAATCGATGCCCTGGGTGGTGAAATGGCTAAAGCCACTGACGCCACAGGTATTCAATTCAAAATGCTTAATCGATCCAAGGGACGAGCTGTTTGGTCACCTCGAGCCCAAATCGACAAACACGCTTATAGCGCTTATATGGTTGATGTTTGCAGGTCTCAATCTAACCTGGAGCTTTTTGAAGATGAGGCCGTGGAGGTTCTTGCTGACCCTGAAAAACAAAAACTTACCGGCGTTGTCACCCGCAACGGAACCCGCTTTTCCTCCGATACACTTATTTTAACCAATGGTACTTTTCTTAATGGACTGATTCACATTGGTGATAAACAGTTTTCTGCTGGACGTATTGGTGAATCAGCCAGTGTCGGTATTACCGAATCTCTGGCAGCTTTTGGTTTTGAGACTGGACGCTTAAAAACCGGCACACCAGCCCGGGTCAAACGGAACAGTATTGATTTTTCCAGGACCACACTGCAGACGGGCGACGAAGATCCAGAACCCTTTTCTTTTTCCACAACAAACTTCAACCCGCCTAACGAAGCGTGCTACATCACCAAAACCAACCCACAGACCCACGCTATTATTAATGGTTCGATCGAGTTGTCTCCTTTATTCTCAGGAACCATCAAAGGGGTGGGACCCCGATATTGTCCTTCTATCGAGGATAAGGTCGTGCGCTTTTCAGACAAACCTTCTCATCAGCTTTTTCTTGAACCGGAATGGTCAAATGCTGAACAAATTTATGTAAACGGGTTTTCATCTTCGCTACCAGAGGATGTTCAGCTCACCAGTTTGAGATCCGTCCCTGGTCTGGAACGCGTTGAGTTTATTCGTCCTGGTTACGCCATTGAGTATGATTTTTTCCCTCCATCACAATTAAAAGCATCGCTTGAGACAAAACGGATCGCCGGGCTATTTTTTGCCGGGCAGATCAACGGCACATCGGGGTATGAGGAAGCGGCTGGACAAGGCCTGATCGCCGGGATCAATGCCTGTCTTTATATTGATGAAAAACCACCTTTTGTCCTGGGTCGAGAAGAGGCCTACTTAGGAGTCCTTATCGACGATCTAATTACCAAAGATACGGACGAACCCTACCGGATGTTCACCTCCAGAGCCGAACATCGTCTTTTGCTACGGTACGATAATGCCCACTTTCGACTTGCTGAGCGAGGGTATTCGCTGGGCCTGACCGACGAGACTCTTTATAAGCGGGTTGTTAGGGAAAAATCGCAGGCGGCCAAGGCTGAGACCCTTTTTGAAACGCTTTATCTAAAGCCGGAGATCATCACCGCTTTAATTGATGTTCAAGCCCCGGTAAAAGAGAACCAGTCTATCGCCAACCTGCTCCGCAGACCACATGTTTCTATCACTCAACTGTACTCCGTTTTACCCGACTGGATCAAAACACTACCCCCTACCCTTTTGAACCTCATTGCCACCAACACCAAATATCGTGGATATATAGAACGCGAGAAACTTCAGGTCGAGCGGCTTTCAAAACACCAGGATATGATCATCCCCACTTCGGTTAATTATAATGATATGACTGCGATTTCTTTTGAGGCCAGACAAAAGTTGCAGCGAATCCAGCCCGAAACCATTGGCCAGGCCTCCCGGATTAGCGGGGTTAGCCCTGCCGACATCTCTATTCTACTTATCTTATTGAAAAAAACTGTTTCACGTGAAACATCCTGATCTTTTTTCTGCTACCGCAGAATTTTACAGCCACCCCGGTTCTGCTGTATATGATGTGGAACCGGCCCTGCTCCCCTTTTTAATTCAGGCTAACCAGATAAATGGCGCTTCTGTTTTGGTTCTGCCCGACAAATCTTCAGCCGAACGCTTGCTGAATGACCTGGTGGCGCTTGATCTTGGGCGTGAGATCCACTTTGTTGGCAGTGATCGGGTTGATGGTATCGATACAGGACAGTCTGGGCGAGCGCTTCGAGCTCTGCTTGAGGCTCTGCCGGCGATCTATGTAACCCAGGCCTCTGAATTGTTAAGCGGTATTTCCAGTAATGCTCTCAATTCGTTCACCTTAAAAAAAGGTGGGGTTTACTCCATTGGCGAGCTTGAGAACACGCTGGTAAGCTATAGTTTTGAGCGTGATTCTTTTGTAGTTGAACCTGGATATTTTACTGTCAGGGGTGGCGTTATTGATGTTTTCCCTGGTGGTGGCGACAACCCGCTTCGTTTGGATTTCCTTGGTGACACCCTTGAGTCTATCCATGAGTTTGACCCTTCCACCCAGCGCTCTGTTAATGAATTGTCGGAAATGACCCTCTTCCCGGAAAATCCTTTTGAGCAGACCGTCATTGATCCACTGCTGGAATCTATTCCTGAAAAGGTTTCCTTTTTCCAGTATCGGCCTCTCCTCGAAGACACAAACTCTTCATCGGTCGCGACTCTATTGCAAAAACAGAAAAAGCAGCGTTCTGTTTTTTGGTATCAGTCCAAGGACACGGTGGGATCACACTGGGATATTGAGGTCCAACCAGAGTTTCAGCGCAACCTGGAAGCGGTTCGCGCTCGCCTTCGTCATTTAAATGATGCGATTTACCGGGTTTATATCTGCGCTGATACGGGAATTCAGCTCGATCGATTACGCGTTTTGTTTGAAGATTTTCGGTTTGAAACAGTTCGCCTTTCTCTCTCCTCCGGCTTCATTGACCACCAGAACAAGCTGGCGGTACTCACAGATCATCAAATCTTTGGCCGAAATCGGAAAAGGAGTATTATTCCACGCCTTTTTCCGATTAAACCCATTACCCGAATAGAAGCTTTTGAAGAAGGTGATGTGGTTGTTCATCTGGATTATGGAATTGGTAGATATCTGGGCACCCAGCTAATACCTGTTAATAATTCCATGAGAGAGGTTCTGGCGCTTGAATATGAGGCTGGCGACCATGTTTACGTACCTGTAGAAAAAATGCATCGTGTGCATAAATATGAATCTCATGTCGAAATTCCTCCAAAATTAACCCGTTTACGCACCACCGAATGGGATCAGGTCAAACTTAAAACCCGTAGAGCTGTTGACAATTATGCCAAAGAGCTTATCGAGCTTTATGCCAACCGGTTCGTGGTTGAGGGATTTCCTTATAGCCCGGATACTGATTTCCAAAAACGCATGGAAGCCTCTTTTGTCTATGATGAAACCCCTGATCAACTTGTTGCCGTAGAAGATATCAAGCGGGATATGGAATCTTCTCATCCTATGGATCGTCTTTTGTGCGGCGATGTGGGTTTTGGCAAAACTGAAGTCGCCATGAGGGCTATGTTCAAGGCTGTCAATGATTCGCGTCAGGTTGGAATTTTGGTTCCCACAACCATTCTGGCTCAGCAACACTTCGAAACTTTCCTGGAGCGCTTCGCTGATTATCCGGTGAATATTGGGGTGCTCTCGCGTTTTCGAACTCCAAAGCAAATAAAAGAAACCCTGGTCGCCCTTGAAAAAGGGACCCTTGATGTGGTTATCGGCACGCATCGGTTGTTGTCTAAAGATGTTGTTTTTAAACAACTTGGATTACTAATTATCGATGAAGAACATCGTTTTGGGGTGAAACACAAGGAGCGTATAAAAGAGATCAAAACCTCGGTTGATTCTTTATCAATGACGGCCACCCCTATCCCCAGAACCCTGCAAATGTCACTCATGGGGGCGCGAGATATGTCCATGCTCAAAACCCCACCAAAAGATCGTCAGCCAGTGGAAACCATTGTTATGGATTTTGACGAGGGGCGGATCCGGGAGGCAATCCTGAGAGAGGTTGATCGTGGAGGACAGGTCTTTTTTGTACATAATCGTGTTGAATCTATTGGCATTATGCTTCAGCGCTTGCAAACCCTGCTACCCCAGGTGCGTTTCGGTTTGGGACACGGTCAGATGAACCCAAGAGCCCTGGAGCGGGTCATGCTTGGCTTTTTCCATCATGAATTTGATGTTTTACTGTCTACGACCATTGTTGAATCCGGGCTTGATATCCCAAACGCCAACACTTTGATCGTAAACAGGGCTGATGCCATGGGTCTTTCTCAGCTCTATCAATTACGGGGACGCGTTGGACGGTCTCATCGTAAAGCCTGGGCTTATTTTTTAGCTCCTGGATTCCGTAAACTCAGTGTTAATGCGATTAAGCGCCTGAATGCACTGGAAAGACATGCCCATTATGGTGGTGGCTATGAGATCGCCATGCGTGATCTTGAGATCCGTGGTTCCGGGAATGTCTTTGGAACCGAACAAAGCGGTCAGATAGCAAATATTGGTTATCATCTCTATACCAGGATCCTGAAAGAGACCCTGGAGTTGTTAAAAGAAGTTGGGGATGACGAGGCTGTAATTTTCCCGGCTCCCGACATGACCGTCGATGTGGAAATGCAGCTTCCTGGGTCATACATTGAGGATACAGTCGAAAGAATTGCCCTCTACCGTCGCATAGCGGAAGGTGAAAATATTGCCGCGATATATAGTCTTCGCGGTGAACTCAGGGAGCGTTTTGGTCGCTTGCCTGGTTCGGTTCAGAACCTGATCGACGCCACCCTGGTCAAGATTTTAGCGCGTTCTTTGGGAATAAGAAGCGTGGTGGTTAAATCCGGGCGGGCACAGGCTGATTTTTTACCTGAACATGTGGAACATGCTGGCGGAAAGATCATTAAAGACTTGTCTCGGGCCCTTAGTGAAACCGGTCTGAAAGTAGAAATAATAAACAATCGTTCGTTGACATTTTTCATAATGGATCCTGGTTCTGGCGGCTCTTTGAATTCACTTAGAATATTCTTGGAAAGCCTGATGCTCCCGGCTAAATTTTCCGAACATACAAATAAAACTTAACTCTAATATAATCATAAGGTTAATCAAATGAAAACTCGCTTTACCCTTCCCCTCATCGCCTTGGCGATCCTGGTCTTTCTGTTTGCTTGTTCCACTATGGACAGCGATACTCTGGCCACCTTAGATGGAGAATCTATCTCCATGGATGACTTTACCTCTCATAATCCTGCCGTTCGTTTTGCTGACAAAGACCACGACTACATCGACTCAAAGGTGGATGAATTTGTCAAAAAAGCTTTGTTCACACGCGTAGCGTTAGAGCGCGGACTCGACAATGATCCCGATATTCAGTCCAAAAAAATGAAAGCTGAACGTCGCCAAATGCTCCAGTACGTCTATGACCGGGCGATCCTGGGTGCTGTCATAAATGATGATCTGCTCCGTGAGATATATGATCGGTCTGGTACCGAATTGAAAGCCAGACATATATTGGTGCAATACAAGGGCGGGCCACGCTCAAGTTCGGATCGCAGCAAGTCTGAAGCGCTGGCCATTATGGGTCAGATCAATAATCGTCTTTCAAAAGGTGAGTTGTTCGAAGACCTGGCCAAAGAATTCACTGAAGATCCTTCTGGAAAAGACAGTGGTGGTGACCTGGGCTGGTTTGGCTGGGGAAAAATGGTGGGACCTTTTCAGGATGCCGCTTTCGCTTTAGCACCAGGTGAGGTTTCCAATGTTGTTGAAACGACCTTTGGTTATCATATCATCAAACTGGAGGCTAAGCGTGAGATTGAACGCGGTTCCTTTGAAGAAGAGAAATCCGCTCTGAAAAATCAAGCGCGCAAAGATAAGGGACAAGAACTGAGTCAGCGCGCCAATGCTTTTCTGGAAAAACAAAAGGCTGGGGCTGGTTTTGAACTCATCACTGAAAACATCCATACTTTTTTCCTGATATTTGAAAAATCCACTTTTAAACAGGCTCCCATGGATGAGGTCTTCAAAAAATTGAATTTTTCAGACCCTTTGTTTGAGCTTAACGGCAAAGCGGTGGGTGGTGACTGGATCATTGAAGAGTTAAAAGCCATGGATGATGGCCAAAAACCACGTTTTAAATCAGAGAATCAGTTAATGACCATTTTTGATCAACTGGTTACCCAGAAGCTTATTCTTGATTTCGGTTATGGTGAAAAATACGAACAGGAAAGCGCTTTTTCCGACAAGATCAACAAACTGGTTGAGCGCTATGCTTATGATGCCTTTATCGCTTCTGAGATAAACGAAGCTCTTGAACCAAGCGATGATGAATTGATGGCTTTTTATGAAACCAATAAAGCCAAAAAATACATGGAAAAAAAGAAGGTTGTGGTTCGAGAGATCTTTGTCAAAGACAGTTTGCTGGCTGTTGATCTGAAAAAACGTCTGGATGCCGGCGAATTGATCGACCTGTTGGCAGGGCGTTATACTGAAAGAAAGGCCACCAAAGACAAACGCGGTCAGCTTCCTCCCTTTCAGGAGGGTCGCTATGGATTGATGGGTAAAGAGGCTTTTTCGTTGGAGATCGGTGATATCGCTGGTCCGGTCAAGCTTGGCAACGGATATTCCATAATAAAGCTCGAGAAGGTCATTCCTGAAGGAGCAAAACCCTACAGTAAGGTCAAGGGTCGCGTAAGAACTGAGATCGTGGGAGAGCTACGAAACAAGCGCACAGAAGCCGTTTATGCTGACCTCAAAAAGGATCACTCGGTTAAGATCAATCATGCTGCTGTCCGTGCTTTTTATGATGCGGCAAACAACTAATCATTAACTCCGCATGAGAAATACTTTTTTGCTTATAGTAACCCTGCTTTTTGCGGGGTTATTATCTTGTTCCAGTGACCAAAACGATGGTCTTATCGCCAAGGTTAATCATGAACGTCTTTTAATGGACGATTTAATATTAATGTTTCCGGGATTCCGGGCTTTAGACAGTTTGCAAAAATCTCTTTTGGTTGAGAATTGGGTCAGAGAAACCCTCCTGGCTCAGGAAGCGGAGAAGAACCTGATCCACCGTGATCCGGTTTTTAATTATCGGGTTGAAACATACAGGCGTAGACTGTTGGCTGATAAACAGCTTGATGCTCTCTTAAGGGATAAGGGAAATATTAAGCGGTCTGAGATTGAAACCTATTATCAAAACAACTTGGTCTCTTTTCGGCGCCAGAGTAATGAGTTTTTTGGCTTTCATGTACTCCTGCCCACCAAAAATGAGGCGCGGGAGCTTGAAAAAGCCATTGAAAAAGGCGATCTTGAGAAAAAGCAGGCGCTGGTAGCTATGCATCCCAAAGAAACCGGAACCTTTCGGGTTGAGAAGCTGCTCCCTGAAGTAAAAGAATACCTGCTTAAAAAGAAGCGCGAAGGCATCTTTGGACCGATAAAATCTGATCTTGGCTGGCATCTCGTTGAAGTAAAGACTTGGCATGATCGTGGTTCAATTAAAACCCTGGATGAAGTCTGGGAGGAAATTGCGGCTCGTCTTTCAATTAATCGACAACGATATATTGAGGCTCAGATAGTTGATAGCCTCAGAATATCCAGTACTATTCTGTTAAATAAAGATGTTTTATACGGAAGTTTTCCGAAATAGGTAGTCCAATGCAAATTAGAATTTTTCTTTTCATGTTACTCTTGTTCCAAAGTACCCCGGCTCAACAATTAATTGATGGGGTTGCAGCCATTGTTGGTGAAAAAGCCATTCTTTATTCAGAGGTGGATCAGGTTACCCAACTGTTTGCTATGCAGGCCAAGCTTCCGGCGAATTCTGCTCCTGAGATAATTCAGCAGTTAAGGGTTCGTGCCTTGGATGAATTGCTCAATCAACAGGTTCTGCTTGAGTATGCCCGCCAGGAAACCATTGAAGTGGAAAACAGAACGGTTGAAATGCAACTTGAGCAATCCTTGAACAGTATCGAGATGCAGTACGGTAGTCTGCGAAAAGCAGCAGAGGCTTTTGGAGTCGATCTCTACAAGATCAAAGCTTATTACGAGGATCAAATTCGCAATAATCTTTTGGTTGAACAGGTCAAAATGGAGCTGTTTAGTGATATTAAGGTAAGTCGTCGAGAGGTTGAAGAATTCTATTCTACCTGGCAGGATAGTTTTCCTGATAAAAATCCACAGGTCGATTTTTCTATTCTCTCTGTCCCCATCGATTTAGGGGAAGACAAATTAAGGTTATTGGGTGATCAGCTGCTAGCTATCAAGCAGGATATAGTTGCTGGTGTGACCACTTTTGAGGATGCTGCATTAGAGCATTCTATGGATCCAGGATCTGCAGTTAATGGAGGCAGTCTAGGTTTTGTAGGTAGGGGTGTCTTTGTAAAACCTTTTGAAGATGCTGCTTTTGCACTAGCCCCTGGTGAAATAAGCGGTCTCGTAGAAACACAATTCGGTGTGCATCTCTTGCGTCTTGATGAAAAGTCCGGTGACCAACTGAAGGTTTCTCATATTTTACTGATGCCTGTGGCTAACGATGATGACCGGGCCACTACAGCTCAAAAACTTGAAGCGCTTCGAGCTGACATCAAAGCTGAAAAGACGAGTCTTTCTGAGCAAGTAGCTATTTTGTCAACCGATGACTATGTTCGCTCTCGTAAGGGTCGTATGGGTCTAACTGATATTTCCCTTTTGCCCGAGGATATTCATGATCTCTTATTGAATATCCCACTTGAAAAGTTATCTATGCCTGTCTTTAGTGGGGATCAGTACCACCTGATCGTTGTTCATCACCGCATTCCAGGAGGCAAGATAAACCTAAATGATCACTGGACTGAATTGGAAAACATGAACTTGGAGTTTAAAAAGCGCCAGCGATATGAGAACTGGATCACTGATCAACGCGAGCGAATGTATATTCAACTCAAATAGATTGTTTTTGATGTTGTCTGCCTTTTTTGTGGTTTCTTTCCCACTTTTTTGACTTATAAACATTCCTCTTCACTTTAATATTTTGCTAAAGCAGTTGTTTTTATGCACCTTATATATACGTTCTCAACTTATACTCACTATCCACATAATAGTTATCAACAGGAAACCTTTTGTTGGCTTTCTATAAATAATGTGTAAAACCACCCTCCATTCAAACCATCAATAAACATATACTCACAATATTTAATATAATATCAACAGTTATTTTAGAATGCATTGATACTATAAAAGGATATTTTTCATATGGTTATACAATAATATGCAATACTTATCAACATTTTTGAACGACCTAACTACTACTACTTTATTATTAAATAAGAAATATATTAGTATTATACCGACCTACCGGTCTGTGTTTAGAATTATTATTTAGTGAACGGTGTGCACTTATATGCGCTTCAATTCTGATTGTATGGACTTTTTTTGTAAAAACAGATTAATATCCAGTGATTCATAGATTATGGAAAATATCTCCTGTGGATACTACCTTCTATATTCGAACTGAATTCAAGAAGTAATTTTATGGCTCTTCCCCTAAATGCGTACCTGTAGACGAGGATGTTAGGGATATAAGGGTATAGAGGCTGTGTGAAAACTTCATTGCGCCGGAATAATTACTTTCTAACATTAGCTTTGGTTATCTACCTATGGTGCTGTTAATAATGATACTT
>JAYEKW010000028.1 GCA_034716895.1 Candidatus Neomarinimicrobiota bacterium | reverse complement strand
ATGAAGTTGGTAAGGAAACGGTATTTTTGGGAACTGGCTCAGAGGGGATCGGCTTTTTGCGGACTGCTAATGAGTATGGCAAAATGAGCGCCTATCTGGGAACTGGTAAATCAAACACTGGCATGGTGTTGCTCTGCGATCGTAATGGAATGACCAAATGGGTCGAAAAAGTGGATAGTAATTAACCCTTCCCCAATTGCTTAGCCCGACAATGTTAGCCTAATTCGAAACACAGCTATGAGACACATGAAAACCAGACTCTTCATCTCCACACTCGTTGTGGGTGTCCTCCAAGCCTGCTCTGCCACTAAAAACCCAACACCAGAAAGTAGTGCTATGAATATCATCCCGCAACCTCAGTCAGTTGAACTTTTGGATGGAGCTTTTGTTTTTGAGGCACAAACCACGTTCGCGATCTCAGGCGTTGATAATGAGCATCATTTTTTCCAGGATTATCTTAGCTTACTCATTCCAGGACTTACCATTGGGGATGATGAATATCCGCAACTAAAACTTCAATTGCTTGAGGAGACAGAACTTCCTTCAGAGGGCTATCTTATGGAAGTGAATCCTGATGGCATTCTGATCACAGCAGGTGATGCACCTGGGCTATTTTATGGGATCCAGTCCCTACGCCAGCTATTACCCACTGCTGTTGAAAAAGAGGATTTGGCTATTCAAGGACACCGGATCCAGGCAGCAGTTATCCAGGACCACCCGCGTTTTGCCTGGCGTGGGATGCATCTGGATGTCTCACGGCATTTTTTCCCGGCTGAGTTTATCAAACGCTACATCGATATGATCGCTCTCCATAAAATGAATGTCTTTCACTGGCACCTGACCGATGACAATGGCTGGCGGTTGGAGATCAAACAGTATCCTGAATTAACTGAGATTTGTGCCTGGCGTGTTGATCGTGAGCATGAGGATTGGCGAAAATGGTCACCAGTAGAAGCAGGAGAGAAAAGCACTTACGGGGGTTTCTACACCCAGGCAGAGGTTCGGGAGATTGTTGCCTATGCAGCCGATAGACAGATCACGGTCATCCCCGAAATAGAGATGCCTGGCCATGCTTCTGAGATCTTTGCAGCTTATCCTGAACTATCCTGCAAGGGTGAGAAATTGGATGTCCGCCCAGGAAGCTATTGGCCCAACGAGGACATCTTTTGTGCGGGAAATGATTCTGTGTTTACTTTTCTGGAAAATGTGATTGATGAAGTAGTGACGCTCTTTCCAGCGGAATACATCCATATCGGCGGGGATGAGGCCACCAAGACCTATTGGAAAACCTGTCCCAAATGTCAGAATCGGATCAAAACTGAAGGTCTGGCAGATGAGCATGAGCTGCAGAGTTGGTTCATCCAGAAGATGGAGCGGTATATCCACTCCAAGGGGAAACGCATCATTGGCTGGGATGAAATTCTGGAAGGTGGATTAGCACCTGATGCAACTGTCATGTCCTGGCGGGGAGAAACGGGAGGGATCGCAGCCGCCAAAGCTGGCCACAATGTGATCATGACCCCTACATCACATGTATATTTTGATTATTATCAAGGTGATCCGGAAACAGAACCTCAGGCAATTGGTGGCTATTTGCCCCTTCAAAAAGTCTACTCCTATGAACCGGTTCCTGTAGAATTAGCGCAAACTGAATACAAGTATGTCCTGGGTGCCCAAGCCAATCTATGGACCGAATTTGTCAAAACCACCAGACACGCAGAATATATGGTCCTACCACGAATGACAGCGCTGTCCGAGGTCTTGTGGTCTCGCGCAGATCAGCGGAATTGGATTAATTTTCATCAGCGCTTACAGCTTTTATTACCCAGGTTTGATGCGCTGGGGTGGAACTATAGCAAGGGATCATTTCTGGTTGAGATCCTGCCAGGCCGATTATTGGACAATGGGAAAATAGAAGTTGAACTTATTTCTGAGCAGGCCGATCATGAACTTCGTTTTACCCTTGATGGTTCGGATCCCATAGCCGAATCCAAAAAATATACCCATGGTTTATCTCTGGGACAGGATGCACAGGTAAGAGCAGCCGTTTTTAGTGGTCAGCAGCGCATGGGTCGCGTTTCTCAAAGAGATTTTGCCTTTCACCAGGCTGTTGGGGCAGCCACCTCCTATGACCTGAAATATCATTCACGCTACAAAGGTGGTGGTGATATGGGGTTGGTTGATGGAATTCTTGGGTCAGATAATTTTCGAGATGGAACCTGGCAGGGCTTTGAAGGCCATGATCTGGTATTGACCATTGATCTTGGAGAGGTTCAGGAGATCTTCAAGACCGAGCTTAATTTTTTGCAATCCACACCATCCTGGATTTTTATGCCCGAGTATATTGAGGTCAGTCTTTCCAAGGATGGAGAGGATTGGATGTTTATGAAACGGGTTGAAAATGAGGTCCCTGAGAAAGATGACCGGGTGACCATCCAACGATTAACTGCTGATTTTCCCACACAAGCAACGCGCTACATCAAAGTTCTGGCAAAGAATCGAGAGATTTGTCCAGAGTGGCACGCTGGAGCAGGGGGTCAGGCCTGGATTTTCTGTGATGAGGTTATTGTTAGATAAGACAAGCGGGTTTAAAAAGTGCTCAGGGAGGGTTGCAGAAACTGGACTACTCCTTTTCAGGATGATATGTAAATACATCATCTAGCGGTACATTGAAAACGTGAGCAATTTTAAAGGCTAGCTCCAATGTTGGGGAGTACTTGCATGACTCAATAGCTAAAACGGTTTGGCGAGAAACACCAATGCGATTCGCCAAATCCTCCTGGGTCATTTCATTCGCGTTGAATCTGTATTTTCTGATATTATTTTCTATTGTTTTCAGGGTCAATTCAGAATCCCCTTCGATAAAAATTTAATTGAAAGATATAGCCCACGATTTCAGAGAGTACAAAAAAGAACAGAGCAATATTAACAATAACTTCCACAGAAAAGCCAAAATAGAAACTTATCACAACAGCCCAGGTACCTGAGAGATTAACATATCGGGAAAATTTTCCAGCCCTGAGTTCAATCATTGTGTGCCGCTCATCTATGCCATCACTCGCTTCCTTGTTGAACCATCCCGCGACGATGGACTGTAATACTATTTGAATCAACGAGATGAAGAATAGTACTCCGACAAGTAATCCTCCGAAGTTTAAAGCGATTGTATCCGGGTTAGTCAGGGTGCTAAAAACTTTTACAAAATAATACCCAAAAATCAATAGAGTGGAGATGAGTGAGATCCACAAACTTCTTTCTTGGAATGATACAGGCATGTTATATATCCTTGACTTAATGTTAAATATATCATACCCAATATATAATATATTTAACATTCCGCAAGCAAGAATATCCGATCAAAAAAATAAACTATTAAGAATAGGATAGAAGAGGGTATCTATTCATGTATGGAGGAGGTAGCATCTTTTTTTATTAGCTTGAAATAGAAAATTTCACGATGTGGTTGAGGCAGATTATCCAGCCAACCACTTACTTTAAACCCTAGCTTCTCATGTAGCTTTTTTGACGCTTCATTGTCATCCTCGGTTGAACTGAAAAATTTTCCTGAAGGGCAGTGATGATCCTCAACATACTGGATCAACAGTGCAGCTAATCCCTTCCTACGAACCGATACATCAGTGACCACCAGCTTTAGAAAGGTACAGCCAAACCAGTCTGGTTCAAAGGTGGCATAGGCAACAATACTGTTTTCATGTTCCAAGACCAACATCCCATCTTCCGGAATCATCTTTACAAAATGCTTGCGTCTTTTTGCTCGATCAAAAATATTAAAGTTAGGGGCATCGATAGCGACACAAGCTTCAAGATCATCTATGACTGCTCCACGGATAATTATATTCAGGTTCATTCTTCAGCTTACGAGGATTCACCCTCATCTGCAATAAAAAGAAAATCCGACTGAAGCCGGATTTTCTAATAATTACATTCTTGGACCGGCCTTATTCAGAAGCAGGTACCACAGCGCGATTTCCTCCTGCCACAAAAAGCAAAGAGATCAGCAGGGTTAATAACTGGAACTCCATACCTCCCATGGGATGACTCTCTGACGCCACAAAGCTCCACTGGGGCCAGTGTACCATGCCGATGGCACCTGTCATGGTCAATACGAATATACCACCTGCAATGCGGGTCAATAAGTCGTTAAATATTGCGCCGGCCAGAATAAAGATACCACCGACCACTTCCATGGTTGCCAACAGGTAGATCATGAGTAAGGGCATACCCATTGATTGGGACATCATTTCCGCCATTGGAAATTTTATAAAACCGTGAAATAAAAAGATACCTGCCAGTGATAGTCTGATCAACCAGTGTCCATGCTCTGAAATTTTGTTTAAGAAATCCATCTTGTTCTCCTTGCTTATGTTACGTTGATCCATAAGAGGACCAATTCGTTCTTTTTCTCGGCTTAACATAATGAACAGCAGCAAGTAAAATGTCCGAAGCGGGACAATTAAGATTTATCCTGTTTTTTTAATCAGGGTAATCAGTTTTGGACAAGAGGACTTTAACCACAGTAAAACGGGAAAAGATGCAGAAATTGAGTGCAGGCTTGAGGTTTAGTTGGTATTAAATATTAGAATGGCGATGGTTGATCCTGCGATTTCAAAATTGGATATTTGGGATCAGATCCTTCGACTCCGATCAGTGAGACCAGACTGTGTCTTGCTGGGCGAGTCAAAGTATACACAGATCTCCACACTTAATTGCCGTCTGTTTAATGGCTTGAGATGATCATTAGGGGATGGTAAAACTCCCCACACCTTTGATGTGTAACTCCTGGTCTGGGTCATCTGTTTTCTGAAAGATCAGCTCTAGCTCAATGCTTGGTGTATCCGGTCCTAACTCAAACCTGAAATTCTGGTCTTGGAGCAGGATCTGACCACTGGGGAGACCGAGTACTTTGTTGGACCACGGTTGAAGTCGGAAATCAGCCAGGGTAAACGGGTGTGGGTTGATTGACTGTGAACCATCTATCAGTAGCTTGATCTTAAGAAATGTTTCATCAGGGTAATTCAGAAAACGGGCCTTTTTGTTAACGCTCAGGATCTGGACCTGGATATCCTTACTCAGCCAATCTTCGCCACTCAAGGCCGCTTTTCGACCCAAATGGTAATTCACCCAGGACAATTGGCGTTGAAATACATCCAATCGATGGTTGGGCTCATCCATTCCGTGACCCTCTCTCGGGTAGAGGAAAAACCGATGGGGCACTGCCAAAGTTTTTAAAGCCCTGGCGAGTTCTCTTGAATTTGAGGTGAAAGTGTTCTCATCCTCAGCTCCATGAAGGATCAGGGTGGGTGTTTTGGCTTTTTTGATAAAGGTGGAAGGGGACATCCGCCGATAAAGATTAGGAGTTTCCCAGTACGGCTTTCCCAGATAATCAAGCTCCCACTGGGCATAGATGGAGTTGGAGAAATCACTTTTCAGGTCAAAGATCCCATAACGGCTTGCGGCCACTTCAAACAGGTTTGTTTGAGTGATCACCCAATTTGTCATGTAGCCGCCGTAGGAACCGCCCATGATCACCAG
>JAYEKW010000027.1:16257-20287 GCA_034716895.1 Candidatus Neomarinimicrobiota bacterium | reverse complement strand
TGTCCGTCAAATGAGCATTCTCTGGATCTTTTTCAGCAACCAGAGCTTGAAGATCTGGAGAGAGTTTCTGCATGGAGGAAAGTGACATGCTTTTAGATAGCAGGATTCCAGGAATGATCAGTAGCAACAATAATTTATGTAGATGGTTGACCATGATGAATCTCCATTTTGTTTATGACACTCATTGCAAAAGGATACAATAACACTCCAAGCCGGAAAGTAAAAAACTTCTGTTCATAAACCGCTATCTTCTTCTACTTTTGTGCCATGTTTCTTGTTCGTGTGATATTTCTCTCATTTGCCACCCTGACCTTTGTGTTGGCCGGTAATCCATACTGGGTCTTTTTTGAAGATGATTCGACTAGAATTGAAGTTCAACTGACCGCCAGAGCTGATGCCAGGCTGTCCCTAAAGGGTTCTCCACAACCAATTAGAGATTTTTCGGTCTCACCAAATCATCTGGCTACATTGAGATCTGCGGGTTTCAAGATCAGACATGCCTCAAGACTCTTAAATGCCGTTAGTCTAGAGCTCGAAGATGATGTCGGACTTAATTATCTTATCCAGCTCCCCTTTGTTACACAGCTTAAACCAGTTGCCAGAAGTGTATTCACGGCACCCCGACAAGACCAGATTAACACCCAACTTGCCCGGATTTCTAATTTACCCTATGGGCAATCCCTGGCTCAGAATGAGATGTTGAATATTCCTGCGATCCACGACCTGGGTTATGATGGTTCCGGGGTTCTGATCGGCGTATTTGACACTGGTTTCCTCACAGATCATCCTGTTTTTGATGAGCTGGATATTTGGGGACGTCATGATTTTGTTGATCATGAAGTTGATCCAAACGGCGTGGGACACTCACACGGTATTAGCGTGCTTAGTGTGCTAGGTGGCTATTCTCCTGGTGAATTGATCGGCCCAGCTTATGGAGCTTCTTTTTTATTGGCCCGCACAGAAAACGTGATCGGGGAATCCCGGATCGAGGAAGACAATTGGGTGGCCGCCCTGGAATGGGCTGACTCCCTAGGTGTAGATATCATTTCTTCCTCCCTCAATTACCGCGATTTTGATGGAACTGCCGAAGACTATCCCGACTCGGCCATTGATGGCGAAACTACCATTATCTCACGAGCTGCCAATATCGCTGCTGAACGGGGCATTCTGGTGGTGAATTCAGCTAGTAATGATGGACCTTCAACGGGTAGTATCTGGCCACCGGCTGACAGTCGGCACGTGCTGTCTGTAGGTGCTGTAACTGCCGAGGGGGAGATTGCTTACTTCTCCAGTCGCGGCCCTACCTATGATGGACGCATTAAGCCAGATGTGGTTGCCATGGGAGTATCTGTTTACATGGCTTCCAGTATTGACGGTTACCAACGGAGCAATGGCACTTCTTTTTCAACACCTCTGGTGGCCGGATTATCAGCCCTGCTGCTGCAGGCTCACCCAGAATTGAAACCTGATTCGGTCATTGCCCTATTTCACCAGAATGGAGACCAGGCTGCCAGTCCGGATAATGTTTATGGGCACGGGCTTCCTGACCTGAGTCATTTATTCCAGAAACTGCAGGATATTGAATCAACCAACATTCCGGTCTATCCAAATCCGAGTTCTGAACAGATTGTTAAACTCGTACTACCGGGTCCCATGGCAGACAAGATCAAGAACGGTGATCTCTTTGACATACGGGGACGAAAGATCGCCTCCCTGTTGATTGAACCTGTTTCACCACAGATCGTTCAGGTGACCCTGCCCCTCAATTCCAACCTGGCGAACCAGCTAACTATCATCACCCTATATAGCGATGACCAAGTATATTCGGGGAAATTGGTTTACCTTAAACCTTGAGGAACCGGGTTTAGTAGAGACGTAATGCCTTACGTCTCTACTACAAAATAATCCGTGCAAATCTGTGTAAATCCGTGGCTAAAAAATCTATATTGGCAGACTATTTTGTACAGTCCTTATACATTATCCCTCGACTCCGCTCGGGATGACTATTCAGGATAACGATTCGGGATGACGATTCGGGATGACGATTCGGGATGACGATTCGGGATGACGATATGGGATGACGATATGGGATGACGATATGGGATGACGATTTTAATAGTTATACACATTTGAAAAATAGATGATTGGTTCTGATGAAACAGACTGAAGCCCTCAATAATTTTGAAGCCACCAGAAAAGCTATTGGCTATGTGGAACATCAAAAAGCGACCCGGAAAGACTACAAACGCATCGGATTCAAATCCGGTTTGGAAGTCCACCAGCAACTCAAAACTAAAAGTAAACTCTTTTGTCGTTGTCCTGCCGGAATTTATCATGGTGATGATGACTATGATGCTGAGGTAATTCGCCACATGCGCCCCACCCTCAGTGAATTGGGAGAATATGATGGTACCGCTCTCATGGAATTCAAAACCCGTAAAAACATTACCTACCGTTTGAATAATCAGACGGCCTGTACCTATGAAGTAGATGACACGCCTCCTTTTCCCATTGATCGAGAGGCACTGGAATACGCTCTGGAAATTTCTCTGCTTTCGAAATTGAATATCGTAGGTGAGGTTCACATCACCCGTAAACAGTATCTGGATGGTAGCATTCCCACTGGATTTCAGCGGACAGCTATTCTCGGTGTGGAAGGTGAGCTTCAACTCAAACACAAAAAAGTGGGACTCATTCAACTGAGTATCGAGGAAGATTCCTGCCGCGAGATCTCAGATATTGGCCATGACCGGATCTACAAAACCGATCGCCTGGGCATGCCCCTGATCGAAACGGTCACTCATCCCGACATGGCAACACCGGATGAACTAACCGAAGCCGCTGAATATATCCGTTTTCTAAATCGTAGTACTGGAAAGGTTAGAACCGGTATGGGTGCTGGTCGGGAAGATGTGAATGTAAGCTGTGCTGGCGGGAGTCGCGTGGAGATCAAGGGTGTCGCCCACAACAAGTGGATCCCCAAACTCTCTCACAATGAGGCATTTCGACAATGGGCTCTTCTGCATATTCGAAAACTGATTAAAGATCGTGGCCTCGATAAAGAGACCTGGAAACTGACCCATCAGGAGATCAATCTCTCACATCCTGAACTGCTGACGCCCCTCTTGCGAAAAAAAATAGACCGGGGTTATAAAGTACTAAGTATTAATCTTCCCAAATTTAAGGGAATATTGTCTCACTTCACTCAACCGGGACATCCTTTTGCTGATGAGCTGATCCACCGCCTGAAGGTCATCGCCTGTATCGAACGACCCAACATGACCCACTCCGAAGGTTTTGAACCGATTCTTTCTCAAAAAGAACTGGCTCGAATTGCCAAATGGCTCAGTGCTGATAAAGACGATGCTCAGATCATTCTCTGGGGACCACCAGAGGACATCCCTACTGCTCTGGAAACTGTGGAAGAACGTCTTCTTATGGCTTTTGAAGGCGTTCCAGAAGAAACCCGGAAATCTTTTGTTGATGGTACAACTATTTTTGAACGGGTCCTGCCTGGTAGTGATCGCATGTACCCTGATACAGATTCCGCGCCTATCCCCCTGGCAGTAGAATATATTGAAAGTCTGGGCAAACATCTGCCCCGGGATATTGCGGATCGCTACCATCAACTGAAAGCGTGGGCTGTTCCTGAAGACACCTGGAAGTATCTGTTAAGCAAGAATATGATTCCCCTCATTGAAAGGATCTGTGACAATTTTGGTTTTCCTCATAAACTGATCGGCTCATTTTTGGGCCATACTTTCAAGAACATCGAGGGAAAAGACATCCTGCATAAGAAATTTCACTACGAAAAGATTTATGAGTTGTTCCGATACATCAACGAGAAAAAACTGGTTCCCGGGATCGCCAAATTCATGATGCCCGTGATCTATGAATTCCCGGATATGCAATTCAGCTCCGTACTCACCAGTATTCATTTCAAACGACGCAGCCTGGCTGAGATCGTGACTCCGGTGGCGTTTCTTTATGAAAAATTCAAAAATAACAGCCCTGATGCCGAGATCGATCT
>JAYEKW010000027.1:0-16157 GCA_034716895.1 Candidatus Neomarinimicrobiota bacterium | reverse complement strand
CTGCACTGGAGATCTTACAGAAATTCAATGTTCGGGTCTGGGGCCAAGCTGAGATCAATACCACCCGCGGCACTTTTCAGGGTACGGTTCTCCCTCGGGCTGAGAATGATGATGACCAACATATCGTCCTGAAGATCGAAACCGGTTACAATATCGGAATTGATATCGTCACCATCGAGAAAATGGTGGAAACGGGTTATCAAAAAGCCAATTACAAAATTCCCGAAAAAGCCTTCCCCTACTCGGATAATAAACCCAATGTGAAACTATTTGGCACTGGTGGCACTATTGCCTCGCGTCTGGATTATCGCACCGGAGCTGTGATCCCGGCCTTTTCGCCCGGTGAACTCTACGGCGCTGTGCCTGAGCTGGCTGATATCTGCAACATTGACACCGAGAAACTATTTGCCGTTTTCAGTGAGAATATGGGACCCGATCAATACAAAATTCTGGCAGAAAGCATCGGCAAAGAAATTGCCAACGGAACCGATGGGATCATGATCGGACACGGTACTGATACATTGCATCATACGGCTGCCGCACTATCCTTTATGGTTCAGGATTCCCCCATTCCCATTATTTTAGTTGGTTCACAACGTTCTTCTGACCGACCCTCATCTGATGCAGCTCTCAACCTGATTCATGCTTCCTACGCCGCTGGTCGTGGTGATATTGCCGAAACACTGGTGTGTATGTTTGGACCTACCTCAGATGAATATGGCTTTCTCCATCGCGGAACTCGGGTCCGCAAAATGCACAGTTCCTACCGCTCAACCTTCCGTACAATCGGTGACACGCCAGTGGCTACTGTCACCCGTCAGGGGCTGGATATCATTAAAAAAGAATACAAACCCCGCCGGAAAGATAAGCAGGTCAAGATTATCCCAACCTTCAACGAGAAGGTTACGATGATGTATTATTACCCCCACATGAAATCAGAGGTTATGGAAGCCCTCATCGATGCTGGATATAAGGGGATCATCATTGTAGGTACCGGTCTGGGCCACGTGAACAAAGAACTCTATCCCGCGCTGAAACGTGCCCAAGCAGAGGGTGTCTCAGTCTTTATGACCCTGCAGACGCTCTGGGGTTACTCCCACATGTTCGTCTATGATACCGGTCGGGATATGATGGCACTTGGTGTGGTTCCTCTGGGAAACATGCTTCCGGAAGTGGCCTGGGTCAAATTGGGTTGGACAATGGGACAAACTGGTGATGTGGAAAAGATCAAAGAGATGATGTTAACGCCCATTAATGATGATATCACCGAACGGGAACCCTATAACGGTTATCTGGTCTACCAGGGGGGCGTCCCCGAAGTTGAGGGCTTTGTGAGGAACTTTAGGAAATAGCGCTGTTTCTTGTTAAAAACCGCAAGAGCGCAGAGACAGAGGTTTTCCCTAACGATCCCCTTGCCTTTATTATTCTTCGTATTCATTTGTGAAAATTAGTGTTCTTCGTGTCAAAAAAATAATGACTAAAATCATCGTCGACTAAGTAATATCAAATGATGATCCCCAACCGGAAAGAATATCTCCAGCAACAAGCCAATTATGGTCAGAAGATCATGGGGGTTTTGCCCGCTCTGTACCCCAAGGAACTGCTGTGGGCTTTTGATATCCTGCCAGCTGAGATCTGGGATCCTCCCGGCGAAATTCTCAGGGCAAATGCCCATTTACAGGCTACTATCTGTCCTGTTGTGAAGCGTAGCCTGGAATTTATCCTAAAAGAGCCTGACATCATCAATGCCGGCTATCTGTTCCCCCATACCTGTGATTCACTCCAAAATCTGGCCACCCAGGTAAAAGACCTCATCGGCATCCCGGCTTCTGTTTATACTTTCTATAACCCCAAGGGGACTTTCAATAAAGCAACCCGACAGTTCTATCTCGACCTGATCACAGACTTTAAAACTATTCTGGAAGTAGAACACGGGCCACTGGATCAGAAAAAATTGGCAACAGTCTGTGAATTGGGCTTTCAGATCGATAGTCGCCGTCTTGAAATTCAAACTGCTCGTCTATCAGATCAACTGGACCTGTCAAATGTGGAGTATTTCCAACTTCTACGAGCTGGTGAATATCTTAGACCAGAGGATTATCTTAATATTCTTGATAAAGTAATGATTCAAGATCAAGCTGTTCATAACCAGACCAGGCGATTACTGCTCTCCGGGATATTACCGCCCCATAACGTCATCCTGACTTTCCTGGATGATCTTGGGGTTACCATTGTTGCCGAAGATCTACTGGCTGGCAGTCGTCGAGTTCCCATTACCCCGCTTGATATCCCGGAAGATCCTTTTGATTATCTAACGGATCGCCATTTCCTCTTGCCTCCCTGCTCCACCCGGGTGAGTGGTCTGGAAGAACGAATTCACTATCTCCAGAAAATGATCGCTGAAAGTCAAGCACATGGTGTTCTCTTCAATATCGTAAAATTCTGTGAACCCGAACTTTTTGATCACCGATTCCTGGTGAAAAACCTAAAACAAGCCGGCAACCCCCTTTTGACTCTGGAAACTGAATTACAGCCTGGCTTCTCTGGACAAGATAAAACCCGCGTTGAAGCCTTTGTTGAAATGTTAACTGAAGAGGTACGGGTTTGAGTCTCACCGGAAAATTAAAATATCAATTCATGAAGGACCTGGGTGCCCCGGCACTCATGTCATTACAAGCTTTAAAAAAACGGCGTCACCGGCCTGTTTCTCCAGCTTTTGGACCTCCATTAAAAACCAATAAACGCCTCAAAGAGATTTTAAGTCGGCATTATTTCCTGGCCCGCTATGTCCCTGGTGCCAAGAAAGTAGCCTGGGTTACCAGTGGTGCCCCGGTTGAGCTACTCCGCGCCTTCGATTTCTATACGATCTATCCGGAAAATCATTCTGCCCTGATTGGCGCCAAAAAACAGGGGGCTGAATACTGTGGTATCGCTGAGAGTGGTGGTTTTAGTCAGGATCTGTGCTCCTACGCCCGCATCGATCTGGGACACCTCATCTCTGGCAAAAGCCCAGCGGGAAAACTGCCTAAACCAGACCTGCTCTTTTGTTCGAACAACATCTGTCAGACGGTGCTCTACTGGTACAAAGCCATCGCCCATGAATTAGATATCCCCCTCATCCATTTTGATGCACCCTTTGTGGCGATTGAACAAACCCCAGCTGATGTTCGTTACATGGCCCAACAACTCCAGGACATGATCCCCATTCTGGAGCAAATTACAGGGAAAATCTTCGACCTTAAGCAGTTCGAGATTATTCTGGAACGCTCTCAGGAAAGCTCGCAAACCTGGGGGGCTATTCTTGAATCAATGCAGGCTAAACCAGCCCCCATGACCATCTTTGATGCCTTTGGCCATTTAGCACCCGTTGTTTCTCTGCGTGGATTACCCGTGGCTCAAGACTATTATCATATTCTTCAGGAGGAAGTTGAAGAACGGGTTCACTTGGGAATTGGTGCCATTACCAATGAGCGATACCGACTGATCTGGGATAACATTGCGGTTTGGTATCAAGTACGTTTTCTCGCTACATTTTTTGCCGAGCGCAATATGAATTTTGTCACAGCCACCTATACCAATGCCTGGGCGGAGACTACTGGATTACTGGATGTAAAAAAACCCTGGACCTCCATGGCTCAAGCCTATGGCCAGATCATCCTCAACAACAACATGAAACATCGACTGGCCCTCATGAAAAAAATGATTACCAATTTTTCGGTTCATGGGATGGTTATGCATTCCACACGCAGTTGTAAACCCTACTCGGTGGGTCAATTCGATCTTAGAAAAGCGTTAAGTAAAGACTTGAACCTCCCTGCTGTGATCCTGGACGCAGATATTGCAGACGAACGGGTCTGGTCGGAACAGCAGATCCAAACCCGTTTAGAAGCCTTTTGCGAAACCCTGGAGGATATTTGACATGTCTGGTCTTTTTTTTGCCGGAGTAGATGTTGGCTCCCTCAGTACTGATGTGGTCATTATTGATGAGGAGGGAAATTCCTTGGCAGAGATAGTGATCCCAACAGGCATCAATGGAGCAGCAGCTGACCAGGCCTTTGAACAGGCGCTGGAACAAGCCCTCCTTACTCAAACTGGGGTCAAAGCCATCACGGCGACGGGCTATGGACGCAGTTCAGTGAGCTTTGCCACGGGAAAGACTACTGAGATCAGTTGTCATGGAGTGGGCGCCCATCACCTCTTTCCCAATACTGGAACCGTTATTGATATTGGGGGTCAGGATAGTAAGGTGATCCAGGTTGATGAAAATGGTCGTATGCTGGATTTCACCATGAATGATAAATGTGCCGCTGGTACGGGTCGTTTTTTGGAGGTAATGGCTGACCGCCTGGAGCTGGGTCTCAATGAGCTGAGTGATCCTCTACATGTCCAGGGTGAAACAGTTCAGATCAGTAGCACCTGTACCGTATTTGCTGAGAGTGAGGTTATCTCGTTATTGGCTAAACATACGCCCAGGGAACAGATCGTGAATGGTTTGCAGCGGTCCATTGTTAATCGAATTTGGAGCATGGTGACCAGCATTGGAATCCAAGGTGAAGTGACACTTACCGGAGGCGTAGCCAATAACAAAGGGCTGGTTGTCGTGTTGGAAGAAAAACTGGGTCAGAAACTTAATGTACCAGACAACCCTCAAACAGTGGGTGCTTTAGGCGCTGCTCATATCGCCAGACGAGGCTATCGTCGGTAGTCTATAAGTTTATTCGGGTATCAGTAACTATTATGTGCCATTCGTGTCTGGTCATGGGTACTTTGGACTGTCAACGCTTCTTAACCAATCAGGAACTTTCAGCGTCAAAGAACATACGAAAACTGGAGGTATCATATGAAACTTGGTCGAATTACAATCCTGATATTGTTAGCCATTACATTGATTCAAGCAAACCCCCGTCGGCGTCACCACCCCCGACCCTATCCCAGCCACCACTATCATAACTCTTGGTATGCCTCGCGCTACACTCCTTACTACTCACATTACCAACCCTATCGATATTACACACCCCTCATTATTACCACTCAAAAGACCACAACTTACCCAACAAATCTGGTCATGTTAACCGTAGATCAAATCGCTAAAGATATTGTGTCTTTGAGTGATCTGTTATCACGAGGTATGATCACTGAAAAAGATTTTAGCCGAGCAAAGAAAACACTCCTAAACAGAATTGGGATGTCCATTAATCCGGATGCGGCAGGACCAACAACAGATTCGATCATCGATCAAATCGAAACACTTTACCACATGCAGTCCGGTCAACTCCTGACCAAAAAAGAATACTTGAAGCAAAAGACCAAGTTATTGGCGTTGATTTAACCCGAATTTTACCCAGGTCTCTCACCAAACATAAAAAGCGTCCTGATGTATCTGGTGGTACTACCCATCGTGTTTGGATATGAAGTCAATTTGGTATTTTATCAAAAATCCCATCAGACTCTTATTAGCCTTTCTTGTAAAAGCTCCTCTAAAGATCGTCTCCCATCTAAAATACAATGGATGAATATTTCATTCTTTCGTACTTGATAAATAATTCGATAGGGTTTGAAGTGAATCTCCAAGTATTCAAATATTCCAACCCTTTCCAGTTCAGGTGGGACATGTCCACGCGCAGGAAGGGTACTCAAACTCAAACAGCTCTTTTGAATTGCATCAAAAATATCCTCAGCACTTTCTATGGAATCATTCCGGGAAATATATGAGTAAATATCAAACAAGTCCTTTTCCGCATCTTCAATAACGTAGACTTCATAGGTTTTGACCATAGGATTAACGATGCAACTTATTCTTGATGTCTGCAAAAGCCTTTGTAGCAGGTTTGAACTTTTTCTTTCCAAGATTTGCAGAACTTTGGGCCAAAATCTTTAGAAGAGCCAGACTCTCTTGATTCTGTTCATACACTTCAATATCCTGAAGTATGGCTTTTGCCTCTCCATTTAGAGTGATAATCATTGTGTCATGATTTGTACTTACATCACGAATGATTTCCGATGCATGAGCTTTTAAATAGCTGATTGGCTTTATCGCTTTACTGTATTTCATACTGTCTCCATTTATATGACTATAATATGGTTTGTATATTGGTCGCATACAAGTATTGCGTTTCGGAACCCACTATAAATGTATCAAGTTTTATCCATCATTCCTCGCCATTTCTTCTTTTGATCAACGGCCCCGTTCACTGATTGTAATAGCTTTAATAACTTGCACAACATTTAAACACTCCTATACTAGAGTGAACTGGCAACAAGTATGACATGACATCCACAATTTTCTATACAGAAATAGTCGCTTCTATGGAAATCAATTGAGAAAACCATTTCTCATATCAATCATAAAAAAGGAAAACAACATGAAAAAAGTATCACTCAGTATTTTATTTTTACTGTTAAGTATCGGTTTGTTTGCAGGGCTGCCCGTGGGCCAAAATGCGCCTCTGCTTACTCTCTCCGGCGATGAAGGCGGTAGAGTTGATGATTCTGCCTGGAGCAGTAATGAACTAGTTGGAAAAGTTTGGGTTGTGGTGCATGCTGATCCCGATGAGAGTGATCTGAACAATGCTGCCACTGAAGCCCTGAAAGCTGAAGATTATCCGGATGATATCTATGGTTCAACTGCCATCATCAATATGGCCGCTACCTGGAAACCAAATTTTGCCATCGATATGATCCTTTCCGGTAAACAGGAAGATTATCCCAGTACCGTGTATGTACGAGATATTGACAACAAGGTTGGAAAAGTCTGGGGTCTGGCAGACGACTCAAACAACATTACTGTTTTCGATCCCAGCGGTAAAGTAATCTTTGCTGTTGAAGGTCAATTATCAGCTGCTGATATTAAAACAATGATCAGCTTGATCGATGCTGAAATTGATCTACTGAACAATCCACCAGCACCTGAAGTTGAAGAAGCTGTCGAAGTTGAAGACCCTGAAATGACCCCTCCAGAGGGCGGCTCCAACCGATAAGCTCTACTTTAACCTCGCTGCATTTACTAAAAGACCGCTTCAGGATTGGAGCGGTCTTTTTTCACCCTGACAAATACAATCAGAAATAATACTATTTTTAGTTCCAAATTGGTATTACCCTTCGCAAGATTCTTTTCCCTTGTTACAAGCAAATGTTTATTTAATTAGGGCTGTCAGAAAGATTGAACTGAAAACTCAATAGATAGCTTTCGAATAGACTCTGACTCTACGAAAAGGATAAAAAATGTCAAAATCAAAATGGACCACCCAAAATATTCCTGACCAAAGTGGTCGGGTCATCATCATTACCGGGGCCAATAGTGGAATCGGTTTCGAAGCTGCCAAAGCGCTGGCAGAGAAAAATGCTGAAATCATTCTCGCGGTAAGAAATCAGGAGAAGGGCGAGACAGCCATAGCTCAAATTCAAAAAGAGCTTCCAAAAGCCAAGCTCTCGGTACGTCTTTTGGATCTTGCCAATCTGGCCTCTGTAAAAACTTTTGCTGATCAATTCAATGCAGACTTTCAACAGCTCGATCTGTTGATCAACAATGCCGGAATCATGGTGCCACCCTACGGCAAAACCGTTGACGGATTCGAATCTCAATTCGGTACCAATCATTTAGGGCATTTCGCCCTGACAGCCCAACTCTACACTCAGCTGAGATCAACACCCAACAGTCGCATTATAAACGTAAGCAGCAATGCTCACAAAATGGGTAAGCTTGATTTTGATGATCTCAATTGGGGGAAACGTCGTTATATGGCCTGGAAGGCTTATGGTGACAGCAAAATTGCTAATCTTTATTTCACTTATGAGTTATCTCGAAAAATTCAGGCTGCCGGTGATTCAATCGTGGTGACAGCCGCCCATCCCGGATTAACAGCCAGCAACCTGGCCAAAGGGGCTGTGATTCAATTTTTCAACACTATTTTTGCTCAAGATGGTCCTATGGGTGCCCTCCCGACCCTCATGGCTGCTGTAGAGCCCTCTGCAAAAAGTGGAAACTATTACGGGCCTTCAGGTATGTCTGAATGGCGAGGGTATCCCAAGCTGGTTTCTTCCAATAAATTATCACATGATGTGGATATCGCTGCAAAGTTGTGGACTATTTCTGAGGAACTGACTGGAGTGAAATTTCAGATTTGATGATGTTGGTTGGACGGAAACCAACGATTTAAATCGCGGGTTTCTGATGATCGTAGGTGCCGTAGGGGTATTTCATTTACCTTGATGTTTCAGCAACCATTTCACAGCACCTCTGGTATTGCGCCAGACATGTCGGGCATACATGGCATAATAATCGGCCTCTTCTTCACTACCCAAACCATAATGCTCAGCTAAACCTTTTACCGGCTTGTGAGAAAGTATTTTTTTTGACACGTGGGGATTTTCCATCACCGCTTCTTGTAGTTTTGCATTGGCTATCTCACTGTCACCTTCTGTTTTAAAGGCAAGGAGGGCTCGATTAAAGAGAGCGTAGGCTCCGATATCTTCAGGGAACAGGTCAGCATACTTATTAAATTTCTCAATATCACCCAATTGAATCAAGTACAGTAGGAGTAAATCTCTAACCCCCTGGTTATCATTGGGATTCAGATCAATCAATTCCTCTTGAATGGTGACACATTCTCTAATCTGCCTGGCGGTATATAGGCAATCCGAATAATATTGAAGACAGCGCATGAAGGGGCGCGTTTCATGGATACCCCAGAAGTACCCGCGATTGTCCTCCAGAAATTCACCCCCGAATATCCGCCGACCAATATTAATCCCCCGTTTGTAATAACCTTTCGCTTTGGAGCTTGAGATTTCGTTTAGACCCAGGTATTCATAACCTGCAATACAATCCGGGTCAAGTTTTATGGCTTCAAGTGCCTTGCGCCGACCTTCTCTTGGGTGGTATTCATAAGCTTCAGAGACCAAATCTTCCGCTTGCTGAGCGATGCTTAATTCGTCATCTTCAATAACTGGATACTCCCCACTGTTGATCCGGTCCATTAAAGCATTCATCTCTGCTTCAGTTTTCGGTCTTTCCTTATCGATGATACGATGGATGTCTCTCATCATCTTTTCGTGACTGGGTTGCATGATGTTCCTTTAGTTTAATGATGTTATGCAACGGCTGGTCATGTAATTTACGACTAGCTTATGATGTTACAATATTATTGAAAATCTGCGCTAAATAATTTTTATTCTCTTCAATAAACACGATATGGTTATTTGTAAAATCTTGCCTGGTAGCTTTGCCATCACTCCAGACCTTCATGGCCTTATCAATAGTGGTTATGGAAAGTATGTAAGCAGTTATCGAAACAGTGAACTGCGAGTTATTCTTTTTGAGATTGGCCTGTATGGCTTTCTCCAATTCAGGTGTATCGGTCTTGCACCACAGCACTTTAGGATTGTTAAAATTTGTTTCCCCTAGTAGAATTCCCTTGGGATCAAGAAAATAAAATAATTTTGACATTTCTTAAACTAATCCTTGATACTAGCGGACCAAACAGAAAGGCGCAGATCACTCTGCGCCTTTCTGTCCCTGGAGGACTTAGTTTCTCTAAGCTACCCAGAGCTAATTGCCGTGGGCCTGCCATTTCGAGCGGTTCCGGAGGCTCTTTAAGGACAATATCCTTGTGATTATTTCATCAACATCAACTTCTTCGTTAATTTTACGTCTCCAGCCATAAGGGTGTAGAAGTAGAGACCTGAGGAAAGGGTTGAACCATCAAACGTAACCTGATGTGACCCCGCAGGCTGAAAAGTATTTACCAAGCGGGCTACTTCCCGACCTCTTAAATCATGGATCGTTAACTCGACCTGGGCACTCACAGGAATCTTAAAACGAATTACTGTACTTGGATTAAATGGGTTGGGATAATTTTGCTCCAACTGATAGGCCAATGGTCTGACCTCCAGCATAGGATCAATACTTGTTACCGCTTCATGACCAAAGAGCCCAACACCAGTCCCCACCAACAGATCATCATAATAAATAAACTGGATATCTGTACCAACTGGATATTCATAGTAAACGGCCCAGGCAATGGCACCTTCTTCAAACACGTAAATAATATTGTCGATGGCCATATAGAGATCATGGTTGACCTCATCATAGGTGATGGCCTTGGCAGCGTTTGGGTACACCAGACCCGATGAGGTCAATGACTCCCAGTAAGTATCGCCAACCGCCTTTTTATAGGAGCGGACACTGGTTCCGGAGGCATCCGTTCCGCAAGCAAAGATCGTATCACTTTCTGAAACGTACAAATCCATAATAGTAGCTGCGATTGGATAAGTGGCACTCAGAAATAAATCTGAGGTAACCGTCCAGCTTCCAGCATTTTCTTCACAACGATAGACACCATTCACCGTTCCGTAAGTGGTATTGCGTTCAACACCAACATAAGCTACCGTATTACCAGATTCTTCGACTACGACAATGTCCAGGACATCGATTCCCGTGATTGGAAAATCGCCACCCGTTATCTGAGTCCAGGACCAACTTGTTCCAGAAGGTGTTCCAACAAAAACACCACCCAATGAATCATCTGGTTCATCCCAGTCCTCTGCATCATAGATACCCACGAACAGGCGTTCGCTTCCATACGTGTTATCAGTGGCAATGGCTGTAACTCTGGATCCATAGGTCCAGGTCCAGTAGGGATAGGCACCATC
Source organism: Candidatus Neomarinimicrobiota bacterium (assembly GCA_034716895.1). Classification (NCBI taxonomy): domain Bacteria; kingdom Pseudomonadati; phylum Fidelibacterota; species Fidelibacterota bacterium. The sequence goes on along the minus strand of JAYEKW010000027.1, from coordinate 5,507 downwards.
CTGATGCGCTTCAAAGATTCGCTCATAGCTCATAGGATCATCCACATCACCACTGGCTGTTTCATAACGAAAGACATTTCCACTGGAATTGCCCATGTAGGCCGTATCAGCACCCGCTGTACAGGTTACTACATCATAAGGTGTGCTGTCCCAGTCCGGCCAGATCGGTTCGGTCCAGACTACGGAGCTGGTTCCATAATCACTAACATACCAAATACCGGATTTTGAAGCTACCCAGGCGGTAGTTTTGCTGGTATCCATGGCAAAGTCATTGACCTGAACGGCCAACAAGCCATCGTTGATCTCATCCACACCTGATAGGACATGATCGTACATCCCCATGCCCCAATCGGTTCTCACATAGGCAATACTTTTATCATTTGGATCAGCAGCCAACGCTCCATCGGCACCCCCATGCATGGACCAGGAAACGCCCTTATCATCTGACATAATGCGACTATAATAGAGGTTATAGCTAGCGGAATCCCCCGGTGCCTTAAAGTCACCTCGCCCAGCATCTTCAGCAATAATTTGGGTTGTCCAACTCGTCCCACCATCATCTGAACTTGAAATACGGGTTTCATAACCGGATGAGTTTCCTTCGTAGCTGGCGGCATAATAGTGACCATCAGGAGCCACGATAAAGGAAGAATATTCATAGCCTGTACTGGCTAGATCTGTTGTCGTGACCGTTGAAAAGGTTGTTGATGTATTAAATGAGCGAAAAGCATCACTTGATTTATAAAGCAGAGGTGGTTCCTCAGGAACAAAGACATAGAGGTATTCATCATAAGGACTGATGACGATCTGAACAGGAAACCGAGGCATCCACGAGGCAATGGCTATGGTGGTTGATTGAATGGTTCCCACTCCGCCAGATGCATCGATATCTGCAAAAAATATATCCTGACCACTGCCACCCATAACCTGGTAAAATAAATGGCCATCCCGAGCTTGAATGGCTTCAATCATGACACTATCAACGGTATATATGGAAGCGGCGAGAGGTGATGCTGCAATCACACCACCCCCTTGCAAACCAGCAAAGACGTAACCACTATAGGCATCACTGGCAAAAGCCCGCAATACGCCAAAATCATCATCCCAATCCAGGTCCGGTACGGTATTCCAACCACTAAAAAGGGGATTCGATCCGGAGTGATCAACATCAGCATAGAACATGGAATTAGCACTCATGGTAGAGGCATAAATTCTCGTCGTGTTTGCATCCAGCGGTGCTGCATGTAATTCTTCAATATAACCACCATAAACCGGCTCTGCCTGAGGGGCTTCCTGGGAAAATCCAGCGAGACTCAACAACATTCCAAAACCAAATATGAGTTGTAACTTCTTCATTATTTCTTTCTCCAAACTTTACTTTGACAATTCATTCTCATATATCATTTAATAACCATTCCTAAACAACAGGAATATAGAAAAGCTCTGATAAGTATACGTGATACACTTAACACAAGACCTGAATTTCAATGCAAACCAACTAAAACTGGATGGTTTGTGAGCAACGTCACCTTTTGGTATTGCTCAAGGCCCACCGACCACTCTGTGAATTCTGTCTTGAAGCACCTCTTTCACGAATTATATTCTCGCCGCTTTTTATTACTAAGCTGTACATTTTTCTACAGCGAATAGAACGAAGAAGACGAAATATATTATAATTGCCTCTCTGACACAAAAGAACCTTCCTATATCCATGACCATATTGCATAAAGACCTAACAAACAAGATTACAGAGGCCGCTCTAGATGTCCAAAAGGAATTATACCATTTTCGGTTCCAAATACGTTTCAAACGGTTCACCAAGTAAAACGGTCCTGATTAATGAGAATTTTTAAAGGCTTTTTTCGTAAATTTCGTCAGATTCGTTGTAAACCTGCATTATTCATGAATTATTGCCACGAAGACACTAAGTCACGAAAAGTATTAAAGTTATGAACAAGGTCATTTTAAACAGTATTATTTACATCTGTGAGTGATAATTTTTGATAAGCATATATTTTATTAAACTTTGTGTCTTGGTGACTTAGTGGCTATGAATTATTCAGGTAAAAAAGAATCTGTTTGATATGAAACTATAAATAATAATGGAGATTTATAAAAAATGACAAAACATGTTTTTCAAACTGAAGTGAATGAATTGCTGCACCTCATTGTTCATTCAATGTATTCCCACAAAGAGATCTTTTTACGTGAACTCGTATCAAATGCATCAGATGCTCTGGACAAGCTGAAATACTTAACCCTGACCCAGGATGAATTCAAGAAAATCGATTTTGACCCCCGGGTTGATATTTCTTTCAATGATTCTGATGAGGGTCGCTCCATCACCATCAAAGATTCCGGGATCGGTATGAATGAGGAAGATCTGATCGAACATCTGGGTACCATTGCCCGTTCCGGTACGAAAAACTTTCTGGGCAAACTCACTGGAGATGCCAAAAAAGACTCCAACCTCATTGGTCAGTTTGGGGTGGGCTTTTACTCCTGTTTTATGGTAGCTGACGAGATCGAGGTTATCACTCGCAAGGCTGGTGAAGAAAACGCCTATCGTTGGGTTAGTGACGGCAAGAGCGGTTTTGAGATCGAGTCAACTGTCAAAAAAGAGACTGGAACTGAGATCACCCTGCATCTTAATGAAGAGGGCCGGGAATACGCCAACCGCTGGTCTATTACTGAAATTCTGAAGAAATATTCCAATCACATCGCTTTTCCCATCAACCTTGAATACGAAGAAAGTACTTTTGATGGTGAAGGTGATGATAAAAAAGAGATCAAAGAATTAAAAACAGAGCAGGTCAATGATGCAACTGCCTTTTGGAAGCAACCTAAAGGTAGTCTGAAAAAGAAGGATTATAACGAATTCTATAAGACTTTCACCAATGACTTTCAAGATCCAGCTTTGCATATCCATACTCAGGCTGAAGGTACTCTGGATTACACCACGCTATTTTTCGTTCCGGAAAAAGCCCCTGCTGATCTCTTCTATGCTGATTACAAACCTGGTGTTAAACTCTATGTGAAGCGGGTCTTTATCACCGATGATGAAAAAGAACTTCTGCCAACTTATCTGCGTTTTGTGAAGGGAATCATCGATTCAGAAGATCTGCCTTTGAATGTAAGTCGTGAGATATTGCAACAGAATCGTATCCTGGATAACATCCGGAAAGCATCTGTGAAAAAGATATTAAAGTCCTTCCAGTCGCTGGCCAAAAAGGACAAGGACTATCTCAAATTTTACGAACAGTTCGGTCGTCCCATTAAAGAGGGTTATTACCAGGATCGGGATAATCGTGAACTTTTGGAAAAGCTGGTTCGTTTTAAATCTACAAAGGTTGATGGCTTTACCACGCTGGAAGATTATGTGAGCCGAATGCAGAAAGATCAGAAGGGTATCTATTATATCACCGGTGACAATGAAGCCACTTTGCGTCTCTCACCTCTGATTGAAATGTACACCAAAAAAGATATTGAAGTTCTCATCGCTGATGATGAGATCGATGAAATTATCATTCCTGGTGCAGCCAAATTTGGTGACCATGATTTTAAGTCAGTGAATCGCAGTAATGCTGGCGATGAGTTGAAAAAAGACGATGAGCCAACTGATACTGAAACCATTGAGAAGGAACTCAAACCATTCATCAAGAAGGTTAAAAAGGTGCTCGGTGACCGAGTCAAGGATGTGAAAGTTTCATCCCGTCTCACTGATTCACCCTCAGTGCTGGTGGCAGATGCGGAAGATCCCACTTTCCAAATGCAGGAAATGATGCGAGCCATGGGTCAGATGGACATGCCTGATGCAAAGCCGATCCTGGAGATCAATCTGGATCATCCCATCCTGAAAAAGATGAAGGATATGCGCAAGTCCAAGGATTTCGACAATGCCACTGAGTTGTTATACGAACAGGCCATGCTGTTGGAAGGTATGAAACTGGAAAACCCGGCAGCCTTCGTCAAACGCCTGAATGAGGTTCTGACCAAGTCTTTGTAAAAGCAATAACTTCAGAAAGCACTAAGAATACTGAGCTTTTTAGGGCTCTTTGCGAAATGTATTTCTAAAGAACTTCGCAAGGGTAGGTCATTAACTACAAACGAAAAGTATAGATATTTAGCTGGCCTGAGATAGCCGTATGCATCAGGAGTCATCACCTCGCAGCAGTGTAAGTTCTTTTGCCACGAAGACATCCATCTTCGCTCGAAGAGCTGCGCCGGACAAGCAAAGGCTCAAAGAGCCATTCAGGGATTTTATAGAACATAGTGCCTTAGTGACTTTGTGGCTATATATGTAAAATATACTTACGGATAACATGGGCCGGTTTGATAGTATCAAGCAGCCTCCACGCTTTGAATTATCCGAAGGTAGGGGCTGTTTTATTTGAGGCTGCTTTTGTCTTTCTGAACGCCAGTGTAAAAGCCCACTTTAAGGATAATATCTTACTGCAAGTGGGGATCCTTCAATCTTTGACCTCCTGGATAACTAATAAAAATGGTCTCGCTGAATTCCTGAAATGATATCCACCAAGTCACTTGGTCGCATATTGTTATCAGTGGCCAGGTTTTTTATCGATTCATCCCTTGAGGCTCGTATTCCTGCTTCCTGTAATCTATGGAGCGCCTGTTCTGGATCCACCTCAAGCTGGGAACACATTTCTGCTACCGTCATGCGCCCATAGCCTCTCCCCTGCATACTGGCAGTCTCTGATTTCTTTTTCTGTAGTTTCATTTGCTCTAAAAGTGTACTGGGTGTAGTGCCGTATTGGACTGCAAGGTCTTTAACCACTTGATCTTGATGCGCATCTACTCCATGGGCAGACAGATTAGACAGTAAAATGACCACATCTTTATCTATAGTTTGAGCCAATTCTTTCAGGGTTAGATCCTCTGCGTGGGGTACCGGGGGTTCATTCTGCTGGGTAGCCCAGCTATCCTTAATGCTTTCTCCAAAATCCAGCACGGTAGTAAATGGGGGTATTTCAGTTAGAATTAACCCGAACAGGACAACTGTCACCAGGACTGAAATCCATAATTCTGATCGTATTTTAATTTTCTGATTTCTTCGGGTTTTCAAATAAGCCATGAGCGGTTTCCAGTTGAAATAGATATGAAACAGCATGGCAATCAAGAGGAGAAAGGTGAAGATCGTGTGTAAAGCCTGCCATTGGGATTTCTCGAGTCCCAGGATTGGAATACGACTCCAGTTTGCGATCCGTCCTGGTGGCCCAATGTAAAGAATCGCCCCCGAAACCGCAATAATGATACCTGAGAAAGTCATGTAGAGACTGATAAAGCTGCGCCAGTTGAATTTTCGTTTAAAACCTGTCATTTGACTATTTCCTTCGCTCTAATATTTTAAAAATCACTCATACATTATACCCATAGTCCAATAGCCGTGCCAACAGATCATGTCAATGCTTGCTGTTCAGCACATACTGTTATAATTAATACACATGCAACTGTACATTCAGTGACTGTTAGAGATTTTATATTGTCAG
>JAYEKW010000026.1 GCA_034716895.1 Candidatus Neomarinimicrobiota bacterium | reverse complement strand
TGTGGTGGCGCCCTGCCAGTTAACTGTAAATCCCCCGCACTGATGACCCCGATTATTGGCATTTTTCCCAGCTACTAGAATCCGGGCATCTTTAGCTAGTGGGAGGAGGGCATCATCATTCTTTAGCATTACCAAAGATTTACGAACTGCCTCACGAGCGACTTCTCGATGCTCTGTGGATCCAAAGATCTCTGTTTTCCTTGAGAGTTTTCTATCTGCAGGTCTTGGTTTATCGAATAAACCGAATTCGATTTTAACTCTAAGTATCCTTCTGACAGCATCTTCTAATCGTTTTCTGGGAACTCTGCCACTCAAAACCAGCGTCTTGGTATGCTGAATAAATTCTTCCCACTTCTCAGTGACCATAAACATGTCCATACCGGAATTCAGACCCAGTTCTACAGCTTTGCCAAAGTCATCTGAGAGAATATTTATCCCATCCCAATCTGAAACGATGAAGCCTTTGAAGCCTAATTCATCTTTGAGAATGTCTGTTAGCAGGTAACGATGTTCATGACATTTAAGGCCGTTCCAACTATTTAAAGAAGCCATTACAGTCAATACACCTGCATCAATAGCCGCCTGATAAGGTGGAATATGCAATCGGCGCAACTCTTCTTCATCAATCTGAGCATCACCCTGATCGATTCCATGAACAGTGGTGCCATCTCCAACAAAGTGTTTTACACACGCGATCACACATTCTTCACCAAAATCTCCCTGAAGCCCGGAAACAAAACGTGGGGCATATTGAGAAACGATTTTTGGATCCTCACTATAGCTTTCATAGGTGCGACCCCAATGGCTATTTCTTGCCACCGCCAGTGTGGGTGCAAATGTCCATTCCACACCCGTTACTGCAATTTCTCGAGCGGTTGCCCGGGCAACCCTTTCTAGCAGGTCAGGATCTTTTGTTGCACCAAGACCGATATTATGTGGAAAGACCACGGCCCCGGTGACATTGGAGTTCCCATGGATAGCATCAACTCCGTAAACTATGGGGATGGCCAGGTGCTCATCATCTGCTTCCATGGAGGCAGCCCAATATTCATCATTCATTGCGATCCAATCCTCAGGCTTATTATCGCCTGGTGTTGATCCACCCCCGCTGAGCACAGATCCAATGTGAAAGTCTTTAACCTGTTGAGGAGTTACAAATTGACGTTCTGGCTGGACGATCTGACCGACCAATTGATCCAGATTCATCTTGGACATCAATTCAGCTATTCTTTCTTCCGTCCCTCTCATTTAAAATCTCCTGATACTTGTAAAATAATTCTAATATTTCTAACTAAGCTCAACTTCGATTCGATGGATCTTTCTGTCTCGAATCAAACTGGCGTATGTATTATCTATTGTTGTTCCACTGATCTGGTGGGTTATCCCATTCTCATCGACAACTTTCCAACACATAGGTGCAACACCATTTTCACCCCAGGTGTTTTTCCTGGTTGGATTGTGATAAGTGATGAGGATTTTACCCAGAAACATGAAGCTGAAACTGTTGGCAGGAATTGAAACTTGCTCGGCAGTTCCCTCCCTGCTAATATTGATCTGTCGCTCCCGGCTGGTAAACAACCAGTCAGGGATAACCGGTTTCAAGGTGAAATGAAGCTCACTTGATTTGCTTGTAAAGAATGGATTGGATCCAATCATCATTTCATTCAGGATATGAATGAATTCCGCTGTGGCCCCACTTAGTCGAGCTACAAACCCGGCACCATGCAAACCAGGATCAGGATTGGCACTGCTCACTAGAAAAGATGAATTTTCCAGGATGCTCCGGCCATATGTTTCAGGCTGTAAATAGGGAATAAACACATGTTTAAAATCCTTGAAGAAATCCTCATAAAGTTTATTTCTGAGCATCTCCAGCATATATTTGTATTCCATATGAAGCCAGATGGATTCGTTCTCGAACCAACCCGGTGAAAACACACGTGCCCGACCAATTTCCATGAGCTGATCAGCCAGAGATGCGTTCACTTTATACATCCTTAGTTTTTGATCATAGAGATCACTCTGGCGAATGTTTTGTACCAGCTTCCGGGCCTGCTTGTGTTCTGGGAGGCAACGTAAGAAGTGAACAGGCCCTTCCAGGAAATGCGGAAGCTGGTGTCCTTTAAAAGCTTTTGCCCTGAAACATTTCAGACCTTTTTCATTAGTCTGAGTCACTTGAATCCCATCTGAATTTGTGACTTCTATGATTTCATACTCAAGTACTTCATGATAGAGGTAGGTCATGGGGATTTTTCCTTCAGCATCCCAACCCAGTTCTATTCCTACCTCCAGGTATTGCAGGCAATCCTGCAAATATTTTTCAGCTCTTTTTATTCCAATGGATGTCTCATCACCGCTGATACCCAGGTGAGTCATCTCCCGGAAATTTTCCTTCAGGGTTGTGGATTGATCCCAATAATCAAAGGCATCGAAATTTTTTCTTAGAAGCTTCTGCATGGCGGTCATGAAGCTCAGCAATTCATTGAATATTGGAATTGTCTGCGTCGGACTTTTAGTAGCTCTGACAGCGCTCAGAAGAAACTGTATATGCCGTTTGATCTCCAGGGTTTCACTGAGACTCGATCCCATGAGTCCCGGCAAACCATTTAGAGCATCGTACCAGTTTGGTTTATCTGTCTCCATCTCGACACCAATCCCTGATGGATCCAGTGAAGCCATTTTGTTAGTGATAATGCAGATAAGTTTAGTGAACAGGTTTGTGCGATAAATTTTGCCAGTTCCATGATTCACACGGACTAACTTTTGATTATGACTCCTGGCATCAATTTGCGCTGCTTTTTTTTCATCATAAGCAAGCGCTCCGAGCTGCATCAGCTTATCATCCCAGATTACATATTTTTCATCTCGTGGGCGTACATGGTAGGGGCTATCATGAAAGGTAAAATCCTGCTTCACAAAAAGGATATATTGGAGTTTATCGGGATAGATGGCCAGGTAGTTTTCCAACAGATCTAAATTATAGGTCCAGTGATCAGACCAGTAGCCTTCTGCATGATCTGTTTCGTGTATTTTGTGACAAGCGGGTAGTAGATCACCAAGGAACTCGTCAGCGTTTTGGGGAAATTCCACATTCTGCTTGCTGAGGTATTTCAATAGCTCACCAGGGGTATGGGCTTCTCCCATGAAGGAGATTATGGATTTGGCCAAATCCTTCCCCAGATTGGACTTAACCACTTCTAATGCAGTGTCTGAAGCATTCAGTCTATAGCGGAGCTCCTTGATGACCAATGGGTTGAATCCATCCAGTTGAATCAGATTGACAAAGTGTTCCAGATTGTTTGATCCTACATCAGGATTAAAAAAGAGGTCAGAGCGTCGGTTTTGGTTGATATCTCGAAAATTGCCATTGCCTTGAGAATAAAAACTTGGTGTAATGCGATAATCATTGTAATCACGCTCAAGATCGCCATGCTTCCTTGAATAAAGGTGCAAGACGGATTGGCCTTTTTTCCCTTTCAGGGTATAGGGAAAACCACCTCGCAGAACATTGTCAAGGAAGTTTTGCCGAACATACATATCAAATGTTAGATCCTCACTGACCACCAGACTATTCTGGGTCAGATTGTCAATAATATTGATACTGGTCTCAACTTTTGACACCAGGTATTCGTTTTTAGAAACTCGGGGAAGCATACTATTTAATTCTTCAGCTGAATCTATGTGTCCGACAATGGATGTCAGGGTATAGGTTTCTCCTGATTCCAATGTTTTACTAAATGGACTCATCGCAGATGGCAATCGGTTTTCAAAAGCCTGACCGTCAAATATTTCTGATCCAGTGGTTTCTAAAAATCTGGCAGGAAAGCTATAATCATTGTGAGATCCAAAGATGCATTGTGGGTCAACAACTGGTTGCAAGAGCCTATTCCCCTCTGACCCACTTTCAAAACCCAGATAGAAGTTACCCTTACGGATCAGCTGGACATCAGGTCGATCTGCAGGTTCCACTTTTGCTTTGAACAGGGGTGCAATCTGGTCGTAATTAGAAACCTCGACAAAAGCTTCCATCAATCTGCGCATCTGTTTTAACCCATTATTACCAATCCCGTATGGGATAATCAGGGGTAAACCATCAAGACCATCAAAGCTGATGCTCAAGTTATTCAGATTAGTAATGCTTAGATTGCGGATGAGACCGGCATAATTGTCCTCTGGGACAGAATTATACTCAACCCTAAACTTCAACCCGAGGGTTTCATTCTCCTCAACCAGGGTCAAATGCGATGGCGCAATATGCATGGTTTGAGTTCTGATTATCTCTCGATCGCGATAGTGCTCCTGGAAGGGTTCATAATAATTGGTGTCCGATTCTTTCGGAAATTTAAGAAATGTCCTGAATCCCTGGGTAGAGACCAATTGATATGCCCAATTGGCTGGGAGAAACTCCATGATTGGATTCTCTTTATCCTGAACACCCATGCTGCAAATACATTGTCCACGATTTACATAAAAGACCCACATCGGTACGCCCATTTTACCAGCAATACCTGGAAAGAAGCTTGAGAATGGTTTTGCAGAGTTGTAATTATTTATCACAAACTTGCCATCTTTATTCAATTTGAAACTTGTTTTGGGGGAGTGTGTCACTGCATCTACCTTTTACTATATCTAAGCTGAATCACTATTGATGTTGTCCCCAAAATATTGGATCGTAATGATCGTGTCGAGCTACCAGTATTTGTTGGTCTTTTTATAGCTGTACCCTCACTGTCTGTACTGAATTTTCAGGAATTTCTATCACCGCATACTGCTTCCCCACTTGCAGTTGATACTCAATAGATTTTGCACTAGTATTCAGTAACTGAACACTCAACATACCTTTATCATTGATGGTTGCGCAGCTATGTAAATCATCTGAGCCCAGCTCATCCGTCACCTGATGCGTCTGGACCGCTTTATCGCCTGGTCGAATGCTTCGGCTTAATTGTGATAGGACATGAAAAATTGGCGTATAGTAGACAAACTGAGATTCTTTGTCGATCATGATCGGGGCACCACAGAAATTACCTACATGATTGGGTCCACCATCTTTATCGAGAACGATATTCCAATCAACCCATCCTGTTGCCCAATGATCAATACTTTCAATAATATTCCGAGCATACCTATGCACTGGTGTATAGGCTGGATGGTCTTCTACTGCCACACCTTCCCAGGTAACCGAATAAGCCCAATCCGTTGCATTATCATCCCACCAGAAGTCATCATTATTAAACCAGTCAGTTTCCTTGAATTTTTGAGGATCAAGGACTCCTTCTGGCGGATTTTTACCAAGATCATCGATACAACCTTCAGTATGAATAATGGTGTAATCTGGAAATTTCGCATGTACCCTGTCAAACACCTCTTCATAAACTTTGAATGTGCTTTCATACCAGTGTACAGCCACACCATAGACGTATTTATTTGCTTGATCTGCAGGAAATATCACATCGGTCCAATGTTCAAGTCCATCACGATTCTGGTCATAAACGAGTAGCTTAGTATTGGAGTATCCAGCTGTTTCCAAGCCCGGTCCCAGGTGGTTCTGGACAAATTCGCTCTGCGATTCAGGTGTAAAATGCATGCTTTCCCATTGACCATTGTT
>JAYEKW010000025.1 GCA_034716895.1 Candidatus Neomarinimicrobiota bacterium | reverse complement strand
TAAGACTTAAATTATTCCAGACTTTGGATAGCAGATATTTGAAATAAACTACACGTTCAGGATTAAAAGCATTACTGATAATATTCAATAATTAGAATAATAACAAAAAGATAAGCCAAGCGGAAAGTTGTGATAATATCTTAATGCCGACAAGGAGACCTGGCCATACAAATACAGATTCGCTGGTCCTGAACCCGCTTCTCAACTCAGAACTCATGACTGCAAGTGAGTTGGCCTGGCAATTTCTCACCAGCAAACAAGTTCATGGCTAAGCAGGAGAACAAGACTAAGTTGTTGCCGGAAAAGTATGGCCAGAAAAGCAACGGAGGCACTTCGATTGGCTGGTAAAGAACCTTTAACATTGACGCCCTTGCAAAAAGTCCCTCTCGCAGAGGCGCAGAGTATTGATATTTATGGATTTAGGAGTATTTGCGTTATGTGGTTAATATTAAATGAGTTAGGGCGTATTTGATGATTTTTAAATTACTTTTTGCGGCTTCGTCAACATTATATTTTCTAATTCCAGGTTGACGATGAAAATAATCCAATACAATGATCTGAATCTCTCAGGCGTACGTAACGCTTTTGATCGAACCATTAAATTCCTAAGAGCGGGCGACTTTAGGGCTGCTGATGTTAAAAAGCTCAAGGGCACACCTTACTATCGCGCCAAGTTGAGTGACGCCGATCGCCTGTTATTCCGTTTTGCCACCTTTGGCAGCAATACATTTCTGTTGATCCTGGAAATTATTCGCGCCCATGCCTATGAAAAATCACGTTTTCTAAATGGGGCAAGTGTGGATGAAAATAAGCTGGAGCTGATTCCCACACCTACCGATTTGCAGCAGGATGATGCCCTGGCTTTGCCGTATGTAAACCCGTCGTTTCAGCATTTCCATTTACTGGATAAGATTATTTCATTCGATGATATACAGACCGAAGCTTTTAACCTGAGGACACCACTCATACTTATTGGAGCTGCTGGTAGTGGCAAAACAGTACTCACCCTGGAGAAGCTCAAGAACCTCCAGGGGGATGTGCTCTACGTCACCCGTTCTGCTTATCTGACTGAAAATGCCCGTAACCTGTACTATGCTTTTGATTATGAGAATGAAAAGCAAAGTATAGATTTTTTAGCATTACACGAATATTTAGAAACGCTGCAGGTTCCTGACGGGCATGCTATCACATTTCGAGACTTTAGCCAATGGTTTACGCGTTATCGCCATAAATCAAAGCTGAAAGATGCACACATGCTGTTTGAAGAATTCAATGGAGTGCTCACTGGAATGACCATTGATCAGGCTTTTCTCAAGCGGCACGAATATGCAGCACTGGGCATTAAACAGTCCATATTCCCTGCAGAACAGCGTGATGCGGTGTATGACCTATTTATGCGGTATATCGAATGGTTATCAACAGCTGAGTTCTATGATCCCAATGTGATTGCCTATGAGTACCTGAAGCTTTGCGTTCCCCGCTACGATTTTGTCGTTGTTGACGAAGTCCAGGATATCACCAATATTCAACTCCACCTGATATTGAAGTCCCTGCGCAGTCCAGAAAATTTTGTGCTTTGTGGTGATTCGAATCAGATTGTTCATCCAAATTTCTTCTCCTGGTCGAAAGTGAAGACCATGTTTTACAAACAGAGTTTAAAAGGTCGCTCTGACATTATTCGTGTTCTAGACACCAATTATCGAAATTCACCACAAATTACTGAGATTTCCAACCGTTTGCTGCTGATCAAAACGGCTCGTTTCGGGTCTATTGACCGGGAAAGTAATTTTCTAATAAAATCTGTTGCAGATCGAGCCGGAGTCGTTGAGATGATTCATGACAGTGATAAGGCACGTAAAGAAATCAATAGCAGAACATCCCGATCAACCCGTTTTGCAGTCATTGTCATGCGTCCCAAAGACAAACTGGAAGTGAAACGGCATTTTAAGACACCGCTGGTATTTTCAGTTCAGGAAGCCAAAGGTCTGGAATATGAGAATATTGTATTAGTGAATTTAGTCTCGAACAACGCTGCTGAATTCAATGAGATTACTGATGGAGTCTCAGATGAGGCTGTAAGCCAGGGTTTGAGCTATTCACGTTCTGCAAATAAATCTGATAAATCTCTGGAAGCATACAAGTTTTACACAAATGCCCTTTATGTGGCCCTGACCCGAGCTATCCGGAATGTGTATATCATTGAATCGCACACGCAGCATAAGCTCTGGCGCTTACTTGCTTTGGCTGAGAAAAAGGGTACTGTTAAAGTCAGAGCCCAAACTTCTACTCAGGATGAATGGAAGGAGGAAGCGCTTAAGCTTGAAAAACAAGGCAAGATTGAACAGGCAGAAGCTATACGTAAGACTATTCTCGAGATAGAGGAAGTACCCTGGGAGGTGCTTACTGCCGATTCAATAGACGACTTGGAAGCAAGAGCCTTAAATCCTGATCATTTCAATAAAAAAGCCAAGCAATTACTGTTTGAATATGCAGTGACTTTTCACTTGCCGCGTGTGCTTAATGATTTAGCACGCTTGAATTTTAGAAGAGCCGAAAATCCGGAACGCGAGCAGTCAGCCATTGAGAATAAATATTTGCGAGATTATAAAGATCCCAAATATACTGAGTTGAATCGCAAAATTAATTTGTATGATGTGGATTTCCCTAACGCTCTCAATCAGACACCGCTCATGCTTGCGAGCCAATTAGGCGCTGTGGATTTGGTAAAATCACTCATCAATAACGGTGCTAATCCGAACTTACGGGATAATCGCGGTCGCTCGCCGGTTGAGATAGCTCTTCTCAAAGCCTACATTTCTGAAAATTATGCCAATAATGCCATTGGAAAAATCTATAACTATTTGTCACCCACCAGTATCAAGATCAAGATAGATGGCCGCATGATTAAAATTGATCGCAAAGCAATGGAGTTCTTTTTACTCCAATCCATGCTGGCCTTATTTCAGGAAATCGTTAATAAAAAAGCAAATTGGAATCTACCTGCATTTGAAACCGCAGATTTTATTTACAGTCTGCAATTTTTTCCTGAGCAGGTGATTCCAACCCGCAGAAAAAAGCGAGCCTATATTTCCAGTATTCTCGCAAAAAACGAGGTCAATAGAGCCGCACCCTATAACCGCTTTCTCTTCGTTCGGGTGCAGCGTGGGCGGTATATTCTAAATCCACTGCTTGAAATTGAAGTTGATGGTAAATGGATAAATGTTTACGATTTGCTGGGTATATCAGATTGGGAGCTGGAGTATACCGATTCCAGTCTCAAGAGTCGCAGAATTCAGGCCGTATTTCACTTTGTCAGACAGCAACAGGAGCTGGCCTCGTCGAGGTCAAAGAGCTGACACGGTCAGAGTTCTGCACTCCCGGTTCAGTGAATGGCCTGGTAAATTCAGGGTGTTGCTGCTGTGGCAAGTATTTCCGTATCTGCTATATCCAGCGCAGTCCTTAATTGTTTCCAGCTGGAATTGGAATAGTTTCGGGGTATGAAAAATATTCCTTCTAACTATTCAGTTGAGGTTAAACGAGCACTATCAACAGGGCTACCGGTTTTGGCTCTGGAATCCACCATTATCGCTCATGGCATGCCCTATCCGGAAAATTTAAAATTTGCCCAGCAGGCCGAAGCCTTAGCCCGAGATTCCGGTGCTGTGCCTGCCACCATTGCAATCCTAAATGGTCAGATTTGTATCGGTTTGGATGCCGCTCAACTCGAGCAGTTGGCAAGGGATAAAACAGTAGGCAAGGTAGCCACCCGTGAGATTGGCTGGACACTGGCTCAGAATGGAAATGGAGCAACCACCGTTTCAGCCACTATGCGTTTGGCTCATCTTGCAGGAATACATGTGTTTGCCACAGGGGGGATTGGAGGTGTACACAGGGGAGCAGAAAGCAATTTTGATGTATCAGCTGATCTGATTGAACTCTCCAGAACTCCGGTTATTGTGGTCTCTGCCGGAGCCAAAGCAATTCTTGATTTACCAAAGACATTGGAGGTTCTGGAGACCATGAGTGTGCCGGTGATTGGATATGGAACCTCTGAATTTCCGGCCTTTTATTCACGTAAATCTGGTTTACCCATTAGCATTCAGTTGGATGACGCTGGTAAGATTGCGGCCCTCTATCAGCATCAGGCTAATTTAGGAATACAAGCTGGCGTCCTGGTAGCAAACCCCCTACCCCCAGAATATGATATCCCCTTTAGTGAAATGGATGGTCATATTCGTTCAGCTTTACAGGATGCAGTAGGTTTGGGGATATCCGGAAAAAAGCTGACGCCTTATCTCCTTGGTCGAATCGTTGAGCTGACCAAGGGACGCAGTCTGGAAACAAACCGGGCCTTGGCTTTAAACAATGTCAGGCTGGGTGCTGAAATTGCCCAGAATCTGGCAGAACTGGCTTGAAATCCATCATGATAAAACTATATTCAGGCCGCTTTTAAATAGATTGGTTCTGTGGATAAATACAATGTTTGGAGGCTGAGGTGCCATACTGAGTGTATCGAAGTGCTCACGAAGCCTTGGTGGTTAAGTATTAGTAAATCCCAACGTTACTTTTTAATGTGTATTGTCAGAACCTATTTCTCAAACTGAGATGCCCGGCGTCGCCACCTGCGGTAGCTGTGTCGCGGCTCGATTGCAATATCGTGCTCAGTTGGAATTTGTTGCAAAGCTGCAATCGAGGTGTGGCGCAGTCCGGCTAGCGCACCTGCTTTGGGAGCAGGGGGCCGTAGGTTCGAATCCTATCACCTCGACACAATATAAACAAGGACTTACGCTACTTTAGCGTGGGTCCTTTTGTAATTTGGCGACTGTTTCGGGTAATATTAGTAGAATATTATTGAAAATATGGGATTTATTAGACTAAGAAAGTCCCCGGACTGGCATGAAACAAACCGCTCGAGTGCAATTCTTTGAACCAAGATGTGATTCCAATCTACATTCTCCTGCATATTGTATGTTGATAATAATACTTTGAAGTTATATAACTCTAAAGTTATATTCTTATCGTGACTTGGATTGTTGAATATACTGACCAGTTCGATGAATGGTGGGAATCACTCTCAGAGGATGAGCAGGATTCTGTTGCTGCTACAGTAGGGGTTCTTGAAGAACGGGGAACCACACTACGGCATCCAATAAGTTCTGGTATTGGATCTTCACGTCATAGTCACATGCGAGAACTACGGATACAGCATCAGGGTGATCCCTATCGTGTGCTGTATGCTTTTGACCCACTTCGTGCTGCCATTCTGCTGATTGGCGGGAATAAGACAGGCAACGACAGGTGGTATGAAGAGTATGTACCGCAAGCAGATGATCTCTATGATGAGCATCTGAAGGAGTTAAAAGAAAAGGATGGGTAACACGATGGCTAAGCAATTTAAGGAACTTCTCAGGGATATACCTGAAGAACGTAAGCATCGTATTGAAGCAAAAAAACAGGAACTTTTGAATGATATTGATCTTCAAAATCTGCGTCAAGCATTTGAGCTAACTCAAAATCAATTAGCTGATACACTCAAAGTCAATCAGGCCGCTATTTCAAAAATGGAAAATCAGTCAGATATGTTCATCAGTACTCTCCGTCGCTTTCTT